>NZ_JALJRL010000089.1:0-232 GCF_024519675.1 Mesorhizobium sp. Mes31
AGTTGAGTCCGGGGAAATTCCGGGCATTCGTTTCGTCGCGAAATCCGCAATAGACGGCGTCCGCGCCTGCCTGGACGGCTGCCCTCAACGTAGCGGGAGTTCCGGCCGGGCAGACAAGTTCCATGCGTCCGCTTGTCATGCCTCTGGTGCCTTGCGTCTGGAGTTGCGATCGGCCAGTTGGCGCGCGACATCCAGCGCACCGAGAATTCCCGTATCGACAAGACGAGCCAGT
>NZ_JALJRL010000090.1:0-232 GCF_024519675.1 Mesorhizobium sp. Mes31
AGTTGAGTCCCGGGAAGTTCCGGGCATTCGTTTCGTCGCGAAATCCGCAATAGACTGCATCCGCGCCTGCCTGGACGGCTGCCCTCAGCGTGGCGGGGGTTCCGGCGGGGCAGACAAGTTCCATGCGTCCGCTTGTCATGCCTCAGGTGCCTTGCGTCTGGAGTTGCGATCGGCCATTTGGCGCGCGACATCCAGCGCACCGAGAATTCCCGTATCGACAAGACGAGCCAGT
>NZ_JALJRL010000091.1:0-222 GCF_024519675.1 Mesorhizobium sp. Mes31
TGCGGGCAACGAGCGTGGTCGCCGTCGCGACCTCCGATTTCACCAGATCCATCTTATCAAGGGCGTCGATGAAGTCGGCCGGTGTTTCGAAATCGAGGTCGATCTCGCCGGATTCGAAGGCGTTCAACGTGGCATTGAAGTCAGTGCCGTAATCGATGAACTCGACGCCGTCGAGCGGCGTTTCACCACCCCACCACTTGCCGTTCTCGCGACGCTTGACGA
>NZ_JALJRL010000092.1:0-222 GCF_024519675.1 Mesorhizobium sp. Mes31
TGCGGGCAACGAGCGTGGTCGCCGTCGCGACCTCCGATTTCACCAGATCCATCTTGTCGAGGGCGTCGATGAAGTCGGCCGGCGTTTCGAAATCGAGGTCGATCTCGCCGGATTCGAAGGCGTTCAGCGTGGCGTTGAAGTCGGTACCGTAGTCGATGAACTCGACACCGTCGAGCGGCGTTTCACCACCCCACCACTTGCCGTTCTCGCGACGCTTGACGA
>NZ_JALJRL010000093.1:0-222 GCF_024519675.1 Mesorhizobium sp. Mes31
TGATGGCCGCCACGCCCTATGAGATTCTCACCTTCGTCGGCCGCGGCAAGAGCCTGCGCGACTATCAACGCCTGAAGGCGGCGCTTGACCGGCTGCAGTCGACCACCGTCTCGACGACCATCCGTCAGCCCGCCGAGGGCAGGCGTCACCGGTTCTCATGGATCAACGAGTGGCAGGAGCGCATCGATCGCCATGGCAAACCCGCGGGAATCGAGTTGATCG
>NZ_JALJRL010000009.1:0-84831 GCF_024519675.1 Mesorhizobium sp. Mes31
ACCAGGAACACGCCGATCACCGTCGCCGCGATCATCCCGCCCATCACGCCGATGCAAGCCGCCGGAAGAAGGGCGAGGCAAGCATTGCGACGCGGGGTGCGCAGCAGCGCCCCGCGCCCGGCTGCAGGGATCGGTCAGGCTGGATAGGCATTGTCTGGTCGATCTTTCCCTGGAGTTGCGGTCGCCGCCTGGCTGCCGGCATCGGGTGATTCCACCAGCAACTTGCCCAGGTGCCGGGCGAGGAAGCGCTGGATATCGTCCATGACAGTGTAGACCACCGGCACGTAGACCAGGCTGAGCATGGTCGAGGACAGCAGCCCGCCGATCACGGCGATCGCCATTGGCGCCCGCGTCTCGGCATCGGCGCCGATGCCGAGCGCGATCGGCAGCATCCCGGCGCCCATGGCGATGGATGTCATGACGATGGGCCTGGCACGCTTCCGGGCAGCATCGATGAGCGCCTCGAAGCGGCCCAGGCCACGTTCCTTCTGCGCCACCAGCGCATATTCGACGAGCAGGATCGAGTTCTTCGCCGCGATACCCATCAGCATCAGCAGGCCGATCAGTGGTGTCAGGCCAAGCGCCTTGCCGGTGATCAAAAGCAGGCCGAGCGCGCCGCCGACCGACAGCGGCAGCGCGACCAGAATGGTCACCGGCTGCACGAAACTGCGGAACAGCAGAACCAGCGTCAGGTACATCAGAAGGATGCCGGCGGCGATCGCGGTGGCAAAGCCGGCAAACAATTCCTGCATGCGAGCGGCGTCGCCGCGCGCCAATTCGTGCACGCCGTCCGGCAAGTTCTGCATGAGCGGCAGAGCGCGGATTGCCGTGGTCGCTTCGCCGAGCGTGATGCCGGACAGATTAGCCTCGATGGTGGCACTGCGGCTGCGATCCACCCTTGCGATGCTGTTGGGCCCGGCGCTGAAGCTGATGTCGGCGACCGCGCCAAGCGGCGCTACGCCCTTCGTACCGGTCAGCGGCAGGACAGCCAGTTTCGACGGATCGTCGATAGCTCCATCAGGCAGTGTCACGACAATCGACACCTGGCGATCGCCGAGATTGAACTTCGGCAGGCTGGTGTCGGTATCGCCAAGGGTGGCGATCTTCACCGTATCGGCGATCTCGGTCGGCGTGATGCCGAGCTGAGCGGCCTTTGCGCTGTCCGGGCGCACGATCAGTTCCGGCTTGGTGGTCGCCGCCGTCGAGGTTGGATTGCTGAGGCCCGGGATCGATTTCATCTCGTCCATCAGCGCGTCACTCGTCTTCTGCAGCGCCTCGCCATCGTCGCCGACCAGCGTGACCGACACCTTGGCTCCCGAAAAGCCATCGGCGCCGAACTGGATGCGGGCCCCGGGGATGTCGTTGAGCTTCGGCGAGGCCTCGGCCTCGAACGCCTGCTGGCTGGCGGTGCGTTCGGCCCGCGGCTTCAGATTGACGGTTACGGTGGCGGTGCGCACCTCGGCCGATGTCGATCCGCGGTTCGGTCCGCCGCCCGATGTGGCCGCCGTGCCGATGGTCGCGAAGACGCTGTCGACCGCCGGCTCTTTCTCGAGACGGCTGGTGATGCCTTGCACGACAGCCGCCGTCTGCTCGATGGTCGATCCCGGCTGCAGCTCGACCGAGATCACCGAACGGCCGCGATCGGCGGCCGCCATGAATTCGGTCGGCAGTTTCGTCGCCAGCATCATTGAGCCGGCGAAGAAGGCGATGCCGGCGACAAGTGTGATCCAGCGGTGTTTGAGCGCGCTGCGCAGCAGCCAGAGATAAGTCGGCACCCAGGCCGGCATGTCATCTTCGCTGTGGGCGCCGGCACGCACCAGATAAGCGCCCATCAGCGGCGTCAGCATGCGTGCGACCAGCAGCGAGAACAGCACCGAGACGCAAACGGCGATGGCAAAGCTGAAGAAGAATTTTCCGGGAATGCCGGGCATGAAGGCGACCGGCAGGAACACGGCGACGATGGTCGCGGTAGTCGCAACCACCGCAAGGCCGATTTCGTCGGCAGCCTCGATCGCCGCCTGATAGGCGCTGCTGCCGGTCTGGCGCATATGGCGCACGATGTTCTCGATCTCGACGATGGCGTCGTCGACCAGAATGCCGACCACCAGCGACAGAGCGAGTAGAGTGATGTTGTTGAGCGAGATGTTGAAGGCCGCCATCACCGCGAAGGTCGGGATCAGCGACAATGGCATGGCGACCGCCGATACCAGGGTCGCCCTGATGTCGCGCAGGAACAGCCAGACGACGCCGATGGCGAGCAGCGCGCCGAGCCAGAGCGCTTCGAACGCGGCATCGTAGCTTTCCTGGACGAAACCCGATGATGACGTGACCTCGGTGAATTTTGCGGCGGTGGTCCTGGAGCCGATTTCGGTGATCGCGGCGCGCGCGGCCTTGACCACGTCGATCTCGCTCGACCCGACGGACCTGTAGATGTTGAAGGCGACGACCTTTCTGCCGTCGAGATAGGCCGCCTGGCGCGGCTTTTCCCAGCTGTCGACCACCGTGCCGAGATCGGAGAGTTTGACGTCGCCTGCTCCCGTCAGCGCGATGCGTGTATCGGCCAGCGCCTCGACGGTCGCGGCGCTGGAGAGCGTACGCACCGACTGCTCCTGCCCGCCGATGGCAGTGCGGCCGCCCGGCCGGTTGACATTGTTGGATGCAAGCGTCTGGCTGACATCGCCGGCGCTGATGCCGAGCGCGGCAAGCCGATCGGGATTGAGTTCGACCCGGATGACCCGGTCGACGCCGCCCGAACGGGTGATCTTGGAAACGCCGTCGACGCCGAGCATGGCCTTGGCGACGTCGTTGTCGATGTACCAGCTCAGCCGATCGGGCGACATGGTCGGCGCCTCGACCACATAGGTCAGCACCGAATTGCCTGTCGCGTTGACCTTGGCCACGACCGGCGTCTGGGCGGCGGCCGGCAGGCTGGACTGTACGCCCGAAACGGCATTGCGGACGTCGTTGGCAGCCGTCTCGGAGTTTGTGTCGAGTGTGAACTCGATGGTGGTAACCGAAGAGCCTTCGCTGATCGAAGTCGAGACGTCGTCGACGCCTTCGAGGCTCGCCACGGCATTCTCGATCACCTGCGCGACTTGAACCTCCATCTCGCTTGGAGCCGCGCCCGACTGCGTCACCGTGACGGTGACCGTCGGCTGGTCGATGTCGGGCATGTTGTTGGTGCGCAGCTGCATGAAGCCGTACAGGCCGGCGATCGTCAGCGACAGGAACAGCACGATGGTCGGAACCGGGTTGCGGATCGACCAGGAGGAAATGGCGTTCATCGGGGAATGTCCCTGGCGGTCGCGGCATCGCCGGCATCCGCCTCCCGGGTGGCGACGCGCACCAGATTGCCGTCGTTGAGGAAACCGGCGCCGGCAACCACGATGCTGTCGCCCTCCGACAGCCCGGATTCGACCACCACCCGGCCGCTCTGGCGCATGCCGGTCGAGACAGCGCGCGCACTGACCTTTCCACCGTCGCCCACGACGAAGACGGCAGGTTTGCCGTCATGCCAGACCAGGGCGGCCTCGGCGATGCTCAGCTGCGGCGAAGCCGCGGTCGCGATCGATACGCGCGCGAACATGCCAGGCTTCAGGTCTGAGCCTTCGCTCAGGGAGACATGGACCGTGGCAAGCCGCGTCGTCGAATTGACCGTCTCGGCGATAGACGAAACCGCGCCTTTTGTCGTGCGCCCCGCCGCGTCGACGATGGTAGCCGACTGGCCAACCGCAATTGCCGGCAGGTCCTTTTCGGGAATGAGAACATCGACCTCCAGCCTGCCGTCACGCATGATCTTCATGATCTCGGTGCCGGTTTGGACGATCGAGCCGGCGACCGCCGGCTTGCTGGAGACGATGCCATCGAAGGGCGCGCGAATGGTCGTTTGATCGAGTTCCGCCTGCAATTTTTGCGCGACAGCTTCAGCCTGCTCCAGCTGCGCCCGGTCGGTCTTGACCGCCGTCGCCTTATCCTCTGCCGTCTCGGCGCTGACCGCTTTGCTCGTCAGCAGCTTGTCGGCACGGGCGGCCGCCGATATAGCCGCGTCCAATGTCGCCTGGGCCTGCGCGATCGCAGCCTTCTGTTCGGCCAGTTCCGCTTTCAACAGCGAGGCGTCCAGCCGCGCGACGACTTCGCCGGATTTCACCTGATCGCCTTCGGAAACCAGCACTTCGGTCAATTGCAAACCACTGGCTTGCGCACCGATCGTCCCTTCCTGCCAGGCCGCAACTGTGCCGGTGGCATCGACCGAGGAAGCGATGAGCTCGGGACGCACGTTCTCGACCGAAACCGTCAGCGCGGCGGTCTGCGCGGGCGCAACCGTTTGTGCCGCAGGTTCGACCACACCGCGGCCATAGGCCTTGAGTGCCGCGACTGCAATCAACACGCCCGCCAGGACAAGATATCCCTTACGCAATTTTCTGATCATGATTTCTGGTTTCGTTTCGGTGGCCGGAAAGCGGCAGTGACAGGCGATACGCGGCGAAGCTCAGCCGGATCATGCCTTTGAGCGTCTCCGCCGGCAGGGTCACCGGCGATACGCTGGCTCCGTTGCCGTTCGAAAAAGTCGGAGCGATGGATGCGATCAACCGCACCATCATCAGGGCTTCCCACATTCTTGTGCTTTCGATTTTCCTGGTTTCGAACGGGCCATCCGTTCGGATGGGCCGCCGTTTCGGGAAAGGAAACCGGCCGGATCATTGGCGACACGCTGCAGATCCGGCCGGTGCAGCCGCTCAGAGTTGCTCACCTATCCGGGGTTGGGGGGGTGGGAGCTGCCTGCCAGGACTGGACAGGCCTCTGGGGCCGGCTGCATCATCCGGCGGAGTGTCCCAGGGGCCGGGGGGTGGTCCCTGGGGTCGTTCCGCCGAAGCAAGGATTTCGAGCTGTTCGGGCGTCAGCCTGGTGCGCAGCGCGGCGATTGCGTCCTTCAGCCTGCCCGCGGAAGCAGCACGTTTGGTGAGAGCGTCGGCCAGCCTGTCGCCGGATGCGGCGGTGGGTTCAAACTGCAGCGCCAGCGCGGGATGAACAACCGCCACGGAAAAGAGACCAAGCGCGAAAATCCTGCTTCGCATGATGTATTCCTTTCCAACATGCATCGATGGCAGCAGGATAGGGAGCGTTTTTTTCCCATTTGCTTCGGTATATTTCCGAAGGTTGCTGAAAAAGGGAGATTTGTTACAGAATGTTTCTGTGCCCTGTCTGGAAACATTCCGTTGCAATTTTCCGTCCCGCACTCCCACAGCTCGCCCTATAACTGGCAAAGAACAGGGCGAACGGCATCGGGCAGACCAGGCAATGCAGCCACAACCACAGATTCTTGTCGTCGACGACGATCGCGAGATCAGGACGCTTCTCGGTCGCTATCTCGACGGCCAGGGTTTCCGTGTTTCAGTTGCGGCGGACCGGCGCGAATGCGAGCAACAGCTGACTACAGACCAGTTCGACCTGATCGTGCTCGATGTCATGCTGCCCGATGGCTCGGGCCTCGACATATGCCGCGCCTTGCGTGACAGCAAACCGCATGTTCCCGTCATTCTGCTGACGGCGCTGAAGGAGGATGTGGACCGCATCGTCGGACTTGAGCTCGGCGCCGATGACTATCTCGGCAAGCCATTCAACCCGCGCGAGTTGACGGCACGCATCCGCGCGGTGCTGCGGCGTTCGTCGCACGAACAGGCCCCTGCCATTACCCGGGTCTACCGCTTCGCCAATTATACGATGGAGCCAGGCATTCGCCGTGTCGCCAATGTGAGAGATGAAACAATCGACCTTACCGGTGCGGAGTTCGATCTGCTGCAGGTTTTTGTCGACCGGCCGGGTCGGGTTCTGTCGCGCGACCAGCTTTTGGATATCACGCAAGGCCGCGAGCGGGAACCTCTCGATCGCTCCGTCGATGTGCTGATGAGCCGGCTCAGGCGCAAGCTTGGCGAAGATGCGGCGGCGCCCCTTTTCAAGACTGTGCGCAATGGCGGTTACCAGATGACCGTGCGCGTGGAGACCTTGGACGAGCGGGCATGAGTTCTCTCAGAGCGCGGATTGCGCTGCTTCTGGTGGCGGCGATCGTCGGGGTGGTGGCGCTGGCGACGTTTGCGGTCGTCAGTGTGGTTGGGCCTCCAACGCCGGAATCGACCACCGAGCCGGTTGCACGACAGATCAGGCTTCTGGCGCAGTCGCTCCCGAGCCATGTCGCCAGCGCCGACGATCTGCGGATCGGGCTTGGAACTCAGCCCGCAAGCGGGCAGGAAGACGAACGCGCAACCTATCTTCTTGCCCGAGCACTTCAACACAGCGGTGCGGATTTTCCAGCCGTCGTGGTCCGCGTCGCAGGCAAGCAAGGCATGGTCGCCTCGGTGCAACTGCCGGACGGCCGCTGGATGGCCGTCGATATTCCGGATTTCTCGCCGCCGGCCGACCGCTGGTTGGTGCTGGCTGGCTGGATCACCTTGATTGTGCTTGGTGCCACGGCCGTTTCGCTCTACTTCGCGACGGTTTTGACGAAGCCCCTGGTCATGCTGGAAGCCGCCACTGCGCGCATCGGGCTGGATGGGGTGCTTGCGCCGCTGCCGGAAGAAGGCTCGGGCGAGGTGCGAGCCACCGCACGCGCGCTGAACCAGCTTTCGACCAGGCTCAAGGCGGCCATGGAAAGCCGCATGCGGCTGGTCGCAGCCGCGGGCCATGATCTGCGAACGCCGATGACGCGGATGCGGTTGCGTGTCGAATTTCTGGCGGAAGAAGAACGCGAGAAATGGCTGCACGATCTCGAGGAACTCGACCGCATCGCCGACAGCGCCATCCGGCTGGTGCGCGAGGAGGTTGCGGGGGATGCCGTCGAATCTGTCGATCTTGAAAGGCTGGTCCGTGACATCGAGGCCGAGATGGTTTCGCTTGGTCACGCGGTAACGACCGGCAATTTGGACAAGGTCTCGGTCAGGGCAGGCGCGCTTGGCCTGCGTCGGGCCCTGCGCAATCTCATCGTCAACGCGGCCACCCATGGCAAAGGTTGCTGCGTTTCGCTTGCCGCCGCGGACGGTCGCGTCGTTCTCAGCATTGCCGATCGCGGACCGGGCATCCCGCGCGAGCTGCTGAACAAGGCATTCGAGCCGTTCTTTCGTGTCGATCCGGGCCGCTGGCAATCAATTCCAGGTGCCGGCCTTGGCCTGGCCATCGCGAAGGAAATTATCGAACGGTACGGCGGAACCGTGACCTTGGAGAACCGCCATGGCGGCGGTCTTTCTCAGAAAGTCGTTTTCGATGCGGTGCTGGAAAAGTCCGGATTTGAACCGGATCAAGAGTTCAATCCGATTTCCGCAGCCTTGTAGGAGCAATCACGAGTGAAGATCCGCCGCCCATCGACGACGAGTGTTCTGATCTTTGTCCTGATCGTGGCGGCTGGTGCTGGCGGCGCTTGGTACTGGTGGCAGAGCCAGCAAGGAAAGCTGCCGGATGGGCTGGTATCGGGCAACGGTCGGATCGAGTCCGATGAGGTCGACATCTCCGCGAAATCCGCCGGTCGCGTGCGGGACGTGCTCGTCGAAGAGGGCGACCTCGTTTCCGCCGGGCAGATCCTCGCCCGGATCGATACGACGGAACTTCTGGCCGAGCGTGCCAAGTATGTCGCCGACCAGACCTCCGAGGAAGCTTCGATGCTCGAGGCGAAGGCGACGGTGGCTCAGCGGCAGGCCGAATTGATGCTCAAGGAGGCCAACCTCCGTCGGGCCCTCACACTCGTCGATACAGGCGCTCTCAGCCAGCAAACACGCGATCAGTACCAGAGCGAGCGCGATTCCGCGCGTGCCGTCGTTGAGGCCGCGGAGAAGAATGTGACTGCCAGGGAGCGCTCGATCGATGCGGCGAAAGCTTTGGTGGATCAGACCGATGCCCAGATCGCCGACGCGACCCTGGCAACACCAGTCAAGGGCCGCGTCCTCTACCGCCTTGCAAATCCCGGCGAAGTCGTCAGCGCCGGCGGCAAGGTTCTGACGATCGTCAATCTCTCGGAGATATACATGGAGATCTATCTGACCTCCGAACAGGCCATGCGGGTTCCCGTTGGCTCGCAAGCTCGCATCCAGTTCGACGGCGCCGACTTCGCCGTGCCCGCCAAGGTGAGCTTCGTCTCGCCCGAAGCCCAGTTCACCCCGAAGCAGATCGAGACGCGCAGCGAGCGGGACAAGCTGATGTTCCGGGTCAAGCTGCGCATTCCGCCGAGCCTCGTTGACGATCACATCGAGCAGGTGAAGACCGGGGCGAGGGGCACCGGCTATGTCCGGCTCGACCCGAACCCGCCCGACTGGCCGGAGTCCCTGCAGAAACGTTTCCCGGGCGATCCCGTCGACGCCGGAGAATGACGATGGCGGCACCGGCTGGCCAGATTGCCCGGATCTCCGGCGTGACCCATGCCTACGGCAAGGTCCTGGCGCTCGACAACGTGTCGTTCGACCTGCCGAGCGGCCGGATGACGGGCCTCATTGGCCCCGACGGCGCTGGCAAGTCGACTCTGCTTGGTTTGATTGCCGGCGCGCGCAAGCTGCAGATCGGCACGGTCCAGGTCCTGGACGGCAGCATGGCCAACGCCGGACATCGCCGGGCAGTCTGCACGCGCATCGCCTACATGCCGCAGGGGCTCGGCAAGAACCTCTACCAGGAGATAAGCGTTGCGGAGAACCTTGCTTTCTTTGGCAGGCTGTTTGGTCTTGCCGCGGCTGAGCGGGAGATGCGCATTCGCCAGCTCGCGGGCGCAACGGGACTGCTGCCCTTTCTCGACCGTCCCGCGGGGAAGCTCTCGGGCGGCATGAAGCAGAAGCTGGGACTGTGCTGCGCGCTCATCCATGATCCCGACCTTCTTATTCTCGATGAGCCGACGACGGGCGTCGATCCACTCTCGCGGCGACAGTTCTGGACGCTCATCGCCGACCTGCGCCGCGAGCGGCCGGCGATGAGCATCATTGTCTCGACCGCCTACATGGACGAAGCCGGCCACTGCGATTGGCTGGTCGCAATGGATCACGGGAAAATACTCGCCTCCGGCACCGCCGACGAACTCCGGCAAGCCACCGGCGAGCAAGATCTCGAATCGGTCTTTGTCGCCCTGCAGCCAGGGCAAAAGAGCAAACAGGAGCGCTTCGTCATTCCGCCGCGCAAGCCGAGCGGCGAAGAACCGGTGATCGTGGCGAAGGGCCTGACTTGCCGCTTCGGTAAGTTCACCGCGGTCGATCGTGTCAGCTTTACGATCGAGAAAGGCGAGATCTTCGGCTTCCTTGGCTCCAACGGTTGCGGCAAGACCACGACGATGAAGATGCTGACCGGGCTGCTTGCACCGACCGAGGGCGAGGCGGAGGTGTGCGGCAGCCCAGTCGACGCCAAGGATCTGTCGATACGTCGGCGCGTGGGCTTCATGACGCAATCCTTTTCTCTCTACGGCGAGCTGACGGTTCGACAGAACCTTCTTCTGCACGCCCGCCTGTTCCATCTGAGCAAAGCCAACGCTGCCGACCGCAGCGAAAAGCTCATCAAGGACGTCGGGCTGACCGACTATGCGGATGCTGATGCCAATTCCCTTCCGCTTGGTGTGCGCCAGCGCCTCTCGCTCGCGGTCGCGATCGTGCACGATCCGGAACTCCTCATACTCGACGAGCCGACCTCCGGCGTCGATCCGCAGGCGCGAGACGAATTCTGGCGGCTGCTGGTCGACCTGTCGCGAAGCCGCAATGTGACCATCTTCGTCTCCACACATTTCATGAACGAAGCGATGCGTTGCGACCGCATCTCGTTGATGCATGCAGGTCGCGTGCTCGTGTGCGACGCGCCGGAGAACGTGATCGCCTCCAAGAACGGCGCCGATCTCGAAGAGGCTTTCATCGCCTATATCGAGGAAGCCGAGGGGTCCCGATCCGCGCCGGCCGCGCAGGAAGCTCCTTCGCTGGTCCGGCAGGAAGCGCGGGCCACTTCGCCTGCTCGCCCCCGCTTTATGCCGCTACGGCGCCTGTTCGCCTACACGCAGTGCGAGATGCTGTCGCTCATGCGCGATCCCGTCCGGCTCGCCTTCGCCTTCCTCGGCTCCTTCATCATCATGCTGATCTTCGGCTTCGGCTTGTCGAACGACGTGACCAACCTGACCTACGCGGCCTTCGACCATGACAACACACCCGAAAGCCGGGCCTATCTCGGCAGTTTCTCGAGCTCCCAATACTTCACGGAGCGGTCGCCGATCCAGGACGTGCAGGCGATGGAAGACCGGCTGAAGTCCAACGAGATCGAGCTCGCTATCGAGATCCCGCCGAACTTCGGCCGCATGGTGAAACGCGGCTCCGACTGGCAGGTCTCAGCGTGGATCGATGGCGCGAACACCACGAGGGCGGCGACCATCGAGGGATATGTACAGCAGGCGCACGATCTCTTTTCCGAGCAGAGAAGCCGTGAGGCGAGCACCCCATCCACATCCGATCCCACCACGACGCTCCAGGTCCGCTATCGTTATAATCCGACAGCCGAGAGCATCTATTCCATCGGGCCATCGCTTCCGGCCATGCTGATGATGATGTTCCTGGCGATTCTGATGGCGGTGAGCGTCGCCCGGGAAAAGGAGATCGGCACGATCACCAATTTCTATGCGACGCCAACGACCCGGCTGGAATTCCTGATCGGCAAGCAGGTGCCTTATCTCGGCGTCGGAATGATCAATTTCGTCATCCTGACGGCGACCGTGCTGTTCTTGTTTGGGGTTCCACTCAAGGGCAACGGCATGGTCCTGGCCCTTGGGGCTCTGCTCTACACCGCAGCCGCCACTGGCTATGGACTCTTCATCTCGACCCTCACCAGGAGCCAAGTGACAGCGGTCTTCGCTGGCGCGGTCTTGTCGATGCTGCCAACCATGCAATTCTCGGGGATGATGCAGCCCGTCTCCACCCTCGAAGGCGGCGCGCGCCTCATGGGCCGGCTGTGGCCGACGACCTACTACACGCACATGAGCGTCGGCGCCTTCACCAAGGGGCTCGGGCTTGGCGACATGATGACGGATCTCCTGGCGCTCGCGCTGTTCCCCCCGGCCTTTCTTATGCTGTCGGTGATCCTGCTGAAAAAACAGGAGAAGTGATGATAGCGAGCTTCTCCAACATCTTCTGGCTCGGCACCAAGGAGCTTCGGGCGCTTGCGAAGGACCTGACGATGATCCTCTTCATCATCTGGTCGTTTGGCTTCAGCATCTACATGCAGTCGACCGGCGCTGGAGAGACTGTCAACAACGCCGCCATCGGCATTGTCGATGAGGACCAATCGCAGCTCTCTCGCTCAATCGCCGGGTTGTTCTATCCGCCGTACTTCCAGACCGTCAAAACCATCAGTGCCGCCGACATCGACCGGGCGATGGACGAGGGGCTCTACACCTTCGTCATCGTCATCCCCCCGGGATTCGAGAAAGACACGAGGAAGGGAAGTGACACCGAAATCCAGGTGAATGTGGACGCCACGGCCTCGCAACAGGCTTCGCTCGGGGCTGGTTATATCCAGAACATGGTGACGAATGAGGTCGACCGGTACCAGAAGGATTTCGAAGCAACAACGGGGCTCTCCTCCGATCTCGCCATCCGTCGCGCCTTCAATCCTGACGGAACACAATCTTGGTTCAAGTCGATTGTAAGCCTGGGAGATGAGTTATCGATGCTGGTCATCATCCTGACCGGAGCGGCGCTGTTGCGCGAGCGCGAGCACGGCACCATCGAGCATCTCTTGGTGATGCCCCTCACGGCATTCGAGATCGCGCTGGCCAAGGTCTGGGCGAACGGCCTCGTGATCATCGTCGCATTCGCCTGCTCTTTGCTGCTGGTCGTGGAGGGGGCGCTCGACGTTCCAATCGCTGGCTCGCGCGGGCTGCTGATGCTTGGCACGACCATCTACGTATTTGCCGCCGCTGCCATCGGCATCTTTCTCGGTACGCTCGCGCGCACCATGGCGCAGTTCGCGCTCCTGATGATGATGGTCGTCATGCCGATGATGATGTTGTCAGGGGGCATGTCACCGGTCGCGAGCCAACCTCAATGGCTTCAGTACGTGACGTGGTTTCTGCCTTCCCGACATTACGTCAGCTTCATGCAGGCGATCGTCTCGCGGGGGGCGGATTTCACAATTGTATGGAAGGAGTTCGCGACCGTGCTGATAATGGGGATAACGTTTCTCGGAGCGAGCCTGCTCCTTTTCAGGCGCTCCATTGCGACGACACAGTAGGCAGGATCTTCGCGCGTGAGCACACAGGCGTGTCGGGAGCAGACTGCCCTGAATTGCCGCGCCGCCAGTCATTCGTCACGCGACCGCTCGTTTTTCCTCACACCGGGCCGCTGCCATCGTAGGCACTTGATCCAAAGCAAGGTCCGGCGGGCAGAACCCGATATGCTGGAAATGTTCAACCATTGGATTCCATCACTATGAGTTGGCTCATTCGCATTCTCCTGGCTGGCGCCGGTATCGTGGCCGGGTGGTTCATGCCGCGCGATCAGATCGGCTATACGATCATGCAGTTCGTGGTTTTCCTCCTGCTGATCTTGGCCGCCTCGGTTGTGGTCCTGTATCTTCCCAAGCTCCGCGGCATCTTTACTGGAACTTCAGCCAAGAAGCCCGACTGATGCCAGCTGGTCGGGTCTCATTGATACCGACCTCATACACAAGGACGGCTTGAGCGCTGACGCGATTGAGCGGAACAGCGCGTACGCGCAAATCGCTTTGGGACCACGGTGGCAGCGCCGACGAGGTTGCGACGGTTGTCCTTTTCCTCGCTTCGGATGATGCGGCTTGCATGAAAGGCGCCGAGCCCGGTGGCTGGACTCGGATTGGGCTGACGACGCCGAACTGACCTGTCCAACCTGCGGAGCCGGCCAGGACGGCGGACTTAAGTCGGAGGCCGGTGGCGAAAAAGTCCTACCAGGCAAGGCATGAGTCTTGGGCCGCTATCGTCGGGCTCCGTTCCGGCAGATGCTCCTCCTGTCAACAACGCCGGTTCGGGTTCGTTTTTCAAGCAGGACCTCCCACAGACCGGCATAAGGAGGATCAAGATGCGCAAACTACCTTTAACCCGACTGTGCTGGCTCGCCCTGCGGGCTTCCGCCGCGCTCGCGCTGACCGTCGCGCCCTACCATCTCACCTTTGACGGCGCCGGCGTCGCAAAGGTAGTCTCCGCCAGCGCCTACGCCGAGAGCGAAGGTGGTGGTGGTGGTGAAGGTGGCGGTGGTGGCGGCGAGGGTGGCCACTCCGGCGAAGGCCATGATGGCGGCGACGACGGCGCAGACCATGATGGCGGCGATGACGGGGCAGGCCATGACGCTGGCGACGACAATGGTACCGATGCCAGCGACGATGACACCCCACCGCTGGTGACCGCGCCCTAGCATGGCTGGACTGTAGACATGAGAGCGCCGTCGTTGACCCGAATTTGCTGGTTCGTTCTGCGGGCCTCGACGGCGCTCGTTCTTACCGCCGCACCCTATCACTTGACGTTTGACGGCACCGCCAAGATCGTTCCTGCCGATGTCCGCGCCGAGGATGATGGCGGCGAGAGTGAAGGTGGCAGCGGTAGCGGCAGTGGTGGTAGCGGCAGCAACAGCGGTAGCGGCGGCGGCAACAGCGGTAGCGGCGGGAGCGGCAGCAACAGCGGCAGCGGTGGTGGTACAGGTCCCGGCAACAGCCACGTCAATCCCGAGACCGGCGACAAGGTTAGTATTCACGGCAGCACCATCCAGGTTGTCCACCCCGATGGCCTCCGGGAAAAGATCGAAAACGGCCGCTTCGTGATGAAGGATGCGCTCGGCCGCACAATCGTCGAGCGCGCGGCGACTGCCGCCGATCTGGCCCGCCTGAAAAGGTTGTGAGAGCGGGGGAGTTTAGTAAGGCAACACTCGCTTCTCACCTCACCCTCGCCTTCGGGCGGGGGTGAGTTTTTGTGTCGATACGGATTGCCTCCAGGGCCCGGAACCCGCCCTCAGCCAGTCCGGTCCTTCGCCTCGCGCATCAGCAGCGCGGCCTCGGTGCGGTTGCGCACATTGAGCTTCGACAGGACCCGCGTCATGTGATGCTTGACGGTCTTTTCCTGCAGGGCCAGCCGCCCGGCAACCTCCTTGTTGCTCAGGCCCTCCGCCACCAGCCGCAGGATCTCGGCCTCGCGGTCGGTGAGCAGGCCCAGCGGATCGGCCCTGCGGTTGGCTGGCTGCAGCAGGTCCGACAGCAGCCGCGCCGACAGCGTTGGCGAGACATAGCTTTCGCCGGCAAAAACGTCATGCAGGATTTCGGCCAGCATCTTCGAGCCGACGCCTTTCAGCACATAGCCGCGCACACCGGCATTGAGCGCCTGGGCAACGTCGGCATTGGTCTCCGATACAGTCAGCATGACGATTTTCTGGCCGGAATGCCGGGCCAGGATGCTTGCCGCGGCGGCAAGTCCGCCGCCCGGCATGCTGATGTCCAGCAACAGTATGTCGGGGTGCTTGGCCGCGACCAGTCGCTCGGCGTCCTCGGCGTTCGCGCCTTCGCCAACCACTTCGAAGCCGCCGATCTCGGCAAGGCTGCGCGCAACACCCTCGCGAAACAACGGATGATCGTCGACAATGGCAATGTGGATGATAGGGGTCACGGCTGCTCCTCGATGGGCAATGTGATCAACAGGCGCGTGCCTTTCGGGCCGGACGCGGTTTCAAAACGGCCGCCGATGCTCTCTATGCGCTCCCTTAGGCCGGCGAGGCCTAGGCCCTCGCTCCTTGCCGGATCGAACCCGGGGCCACCGTCCGACACTGTAACGAAAAGCTTGCCGGCTTTCGTCCCCGCCTTGACCGCCTGGTCCTTGCCTTGCCCATGGCGCCAGGCGTTGTTCAAACCTTCCTGGACGAAACGATAGATGCTGATCTTCTCGGAAGCGCCAGGTTCCGGCAACTGTGTGGGCAGCGCCAGCGATACCGAACTCGCCGTGCGCCTTTCGTGCTCGGCCACCGCCAGCCGCAGGATGTCGGCCACCGCGGCCGTTTCGATTTGTGGCAGCACCAGCCCGTTGCAGATGCCGCGGATCTCGCGCATCGCCTCACTGAGCGTCTTGTGGATGCCTGCCACCTCGGCTTGACGCTGTTCGGCCGAGGCGTCGGGGTCCAGTAGCAGCGGACTGTCCATACGCAGCGCCGCCAGCGCCACCAACTGGGCCGGCCCGTCGTGGAGGTCGGCGCCGATGCGCCTGAGATATCGCTCGTTGATGGCGGTGGCGCGGCGCGAGGCACGCTGGACGCGCTGGCGCAGCGTCGAGTTCTGCGATAGCAGCGCCTGCAATTCTGCAACCTTTGCCTCTAGCGCGGTTCGCTGCGTCTCGATGGTACGGCTGCCGCGAAAGACGATGCCCGAAAGAAGTGCGAGAGCGGCCGCCGTGGCGCCGGCCACCACCAGCCAGCTCGACCACAAGGCGGCGTTCAGCGTCGTCTGAAAATCCTCGGCGACCTCGTAGAATTCGGAGACGGCGACGACATCGCCAGACCAGGGTTCGCGCACCGGATTGTAGATTTCGAGCAGCGGCACGCCGATACCCTTTTCCCTCCTGCTTTCGGCGTCGTCGAGTCTGTTGAACTCGGCCACGACATTACCGTTGAAAGCGTGGTCGAGGTTGGCGTTCGGCTCGAAAACCTTGCCGATCAATGTCTTGTCCTTGGCGTAGAGAACCGTGCCGTCGCGCCGCCACAGCTTGAACGAGGCCAGCCGCTTGCCGAGCGCGCCCTGGTCGAGCGTTTCGTCGAGCGCCTGTTTGACGCTGTCGCTGAGCTCGCGGCTCTTGCGCATGTCCGGCAGCAGCGGCGCGATCACGCTGTCGACATAGAGCGCCGTGGTGGCGGCGGAGTTGCGGATGACGCCTTGCCGTATCTGCGAGGTCACCCACAGTCCGACCACCAGCATCACCGTAAGCAGCCCGACGCCGCCGGCGACAAGGAACTGCAAGGCCAGCGAAAGCCTGTTCCAGCGCCGTATGAAGTCCTCAACCAATCGCACGATCCATCCTGACTGCGGCGATCATAGAGACTGTGCAACGCTTGCGACATTGGGCTTCAGTCTTGCCTTGCGCAGGACTTTAGCCCGGCTATGGCGGTCGCCTTTCAGGCCGCCCCGTTGGACTGGTGCTGGTGCGCGGCGATTGCGCGCAAAAAAACCTGGCCGAACTCCTTGAGCTTGGCGGCACCGACGCCATTCACTTCGGCGAAGGCGTCGAGGTCGCGCGGGCGGCGCTCGGCCATGTCGATCAAGGTGCGATCGGAGAACACCACATAGGCCGGCACCTGGCGCTCCTTGGCGAGACGCAGGCGCAATGCCTTGAGCGTGGCCAGCAGCGAAGCATCCAGTCCCTCGGTATCCGCGGCGGAACCCTGGGCGGAACGCATCTTGGCGCGCAGGGCTCGGCTGCGCACCTCGACGCGATAGTGGAACGGGACCTCGCCACGGCCGAGCGCATGGCCGCCGTCTGAGATGGCGAGGCCACCATGGCCGGCCGGGTCCGGTGCCAGGAACCCGCCGGCGACGAGCTGCCGGATCAGCGACAGCCAGAAATCCTTCTTGTGCGCCACACCGCTGCCGAAGCTGGCCAGCCTCTGGTGGCTCCTGGCCAGCACCTTCTCGGTTTCATGGCCGAGCAGGATGTCGATGACATGGCCCGCACCGAAACGTTCGCCGCTCTGCGCGATCGCCGCCAGGATGATTCGCGCCTCCGGCCCGCCATCGGCGCGCGGCGCCTGGTCGAGGCAGTTGTCGCAATTGCCGCAAGGCTGCGCTTCCTCGCCGAAATAGCCAAGCAGCACCTGGCGTCGGCATTGTGCCGTCTCGCAATAGCCAATCAGCGTATCGAGCCGGCGATGCGAGCGCCTTTTGTGCTCCGCGGACGCGTCCTCGTCGTCGATGAACATGCGCCGCATGCGGATATCGCCAAGACCGAACAGCATATGCGCCTCGGCCTCCCGCCCGTCGCGGCCGGCGCGGCCGATTTCCTGGTAGTAGGCCTCCAGGCTGCCCGGCATATCGGTGTGGAAGACAAAGGCGACATCAGGCTTGTCGATGCCCATGCCGAAGGCGATGGTCGCCACCATGACGACGCCGGACAAGGTCATGAAAGCGTTTTGATTCGCGTCACGCGCGTCCTTGCTCATGCCGGCATGATAGGCGAGCGCGGTGACGCCATTCTTCTCGAGGAACGCCGCCGTCTCCTCGGTCTTCTTGCGCGACAGGCAATAGACGATGCCGCTGCGGCCTTGATGGCGCCCGATGAAGTTCAGCAACTGCCGCTTGCCGTCCTGCTTGGCTTCGATGGCAAGCTTGATGTTCGGCCGGTCGAAGCCCAGCACCAGGGTTTCGACGCGCTCGGCGAACAGCCGTGCCTCGATGTCGGTGCGCGTGCTCTCGTCCGCTGTCGCCGTCAGCGCGATGATCGGCACATCAGGAAAAATGTCGCGCAGCCGCGACAGGTCTTCATATTCGCGCCGGAACGCCGGACCCCATTGCGAGATGCAATGCGCCTCGTCGACGGCGATCAGGCGGACGTCGAGCCTGGCGAGCGCCTCCAGCATCCGTTCGGTCATCAGCCGCTCCGGCGCGAGATAGAGCAGGCGTGTCTGGCCCGAAGCCACGCGGCGCCAAGCGGCGATATTGGCATCGCGGTCGATCGAGGAATTGATCGTATCGGCCGCCACACCGGCAAGGCGCAGCGCGGCAACCTGGTCCTGCATCAGCGCCACCAGCGGCGAAACGACAATGGTGAGCCCGCCCAGAACCAGCGCCGGAACCTGGTAGCAGAGCGATTTGCCCGCACCCGTCGGCATGACGGCCAGCACATGACGCCCGGCCAGCAGCGCCTCCATGACATCGGCCTGGCCGGGACGAAAATCATCGAAACCGAACACATCCTTCAGGACGCGCCGCTTGGGATCCTCGGCCGGAACACTCATCGCAGATGCCTGCATCAGGCGGACACCGGGCTGGAATCGATTTTTGATGGATTGGAGAGGATGAGGGAACCGATCAAGATACTCTCCGCGTTGCGCCCTGCAGTAGCGCAGCCGTCATCGGACCACAACAGGAACAAGCCTGCACAGGGATCGCCAGACTGCGAGAAGCGCTGAAGCTGTTTGACTGATTGGCCTGCTCGGCGCGCCTCGCCTTCCCTTGCGACACCCGCACCCCGCTGGATTCCTTCACGCGTCGCGATGTAAGCTTGACCCGACAATACAGGGAGAAGGCAATGCTGCAGACCAGACAGGATGCTCTCGGCGAGCGGTTCCAGTTGCAGCGCGCGGCCTTCGAGGCGCAGCCCTTTCCAGACCTTGGCGTCCGCAAGGACCGCCTGAAGCGCCTGCTGGCGCTCACCGAGCGGCATGAGGCTGACATCTGCGCGGCGATCGACGCCGATTTTGGCGGCCGGTCAGTGCATGAGACGCGCCTTGCGGAACTGTTTGTCGTGCGTGCCGGCATCCACCACGCGCTTTCCCATCTGAAGGGTTGGATGCGGGAGCGTCGTGTTGCCACCACCATGCCGTTCCTGCCAGGCAGAAATCGCCTCGTCCCGCAGCCGCTCGGGGTTGTCGGGGTCGTATCGCCCTGGAACTATCCCTTCCAGCTCGCTGTCGCGCCGGTCACCGCGGCCCTTGCCGCCGGCAATCGCGTGCTCGTCAAGCCGTCCGAACTGACGCCGGCTTTTTCCGCGCTGCTGGCGCGACTGGCCGGCGAGCATTTCGCGCCGGATGAGGTCAGCGTCATCGCCGGCGACGCCGAGGTGGGAAAGGCCTTCGTGTCGATGCCGTTCGATCATTTGCTGTTCACCGGTTCGACCGCGGTCGGCCGCCAGGTCGCGATCGCCGCTGCCGCCAACCTGACCCCGGTCACGCTCGAACTCGGCGGCAAGTCGCCAGCAATCCTCGATCCCTCCTGCGATCTCGATACGGCGGCCTCCAGCATTGCCTATGGCAAGCTGTTGAATGCCGGGCAGACCTGCATCGCGCCGGACTATCTGCTGGTACCGCAAGGACAGGCAGGCACCGTCGCCGCGAAGCTCGCAACCGCAATAGCGCGGCTCTACCCGACCTTGCGCGACAACCCAGACTATACCGCCATCGTCAGCGACCGGCACTACCAGCGTCTGCGTGACATGATTGCCGAGGCGCGTGATGCCGGCGCCGATGTCATCGAGGTCAATCCGGCCCGTGAAGAGTTCGGGTCCACGAGCCGGAAGTTGCCGCCGACCCTGGTCAAAAACCCCGGCTCAAACCTGCGGCTGATGCGCGAGGAGATTTTCGGCCCGGTGCTGCCGATCGTCGAATACACCACCCTCGACGACGCGATCGACCACGTGAACCGGGCGGACCGGCCGCTGGCGCTCTACTGGTTCGGGCGCGACAGCGGCAACCGCCAGCGCATCCTGCGCGAGACCGTCGCCGGCGGCGTCACCATCAACGACTGCATGCTGCATCTGGTGCAGGAAAACCAGCCCTTCGGCGGTGTCGGCGCCAGCGGCATGGGTGCCTATCACGGCGAATGGGGTTTTCGCACTTTCAGCAAGGAGAAGCCGGTTTTCCTGCAGTCCCGGCTGAGCGCCGGAGGACTTCTGCGCCCGCCTTACGGCAAGACGTTCGAACGGATTTTCAGCCTGCTCCGGCAAATCACCTGACCGAAGCCCCGGAAAAACCCGGCCGGGGCGCAGTCACGGCAGATCGTCTTTGACTTGCCAGAAGGGCTTCAATATCAGGCTTTGACGATCGGAACAGAACGCCTTCGATCGGGGCCATCCATTTCACGCCTTCGTCGAGCGACCTACGGATTCCGCACCTGGCCATGGATTCGACCGCCCCTCTGCTGATCTTCTACGCCCGCAACGACGCGCTTGGCGACGGATTGCTGCGGATACCGGCATTGCGCGCGGCAAGAACAGCCTTCCCGCAAAGCCAGATCGTTTATGGCAGCATACGCAAATCCTCGCTCACCGGCGTGTTGCGCAGGCATGCCGCTCCCCTCGTCGATGACTTCAGGACGATTGTGCCGCTTTCGGCCATTCTGGCCGAGTTCGCGACGCCTGGCAGGCCAACGACGGTCGTCGATTTCCGCGCCGGCGTGCCCAGCCTGATGGCGACAGGACTGCGGCTTGTCGGCCGCGGCGTACGCTACGAGCCCAATTTTGCCGGTTATCTTCTATCGCTGCGCTGGCGTAGCAGATGGACTTTGCGTCCCGAACACAATGCCTGGCGCTACCACCGGCTGATCGAGCGCCTGGCCGGCCGGCACCTGCCATTCGACCACAGGCTGGATGTCCCGCAAGCCGCCCGCGCCCTGGCGCGTCAGCTTCGCGGCGCGGACGACCGTCCGCTCATCCTTCTTGGCGGCAACGCCAAGAGCAACAAGTTCATGAGCGAGGCCCAGATATCAGCCATATCAGGTAATCTCATCGATGCCGGCTATCGGGTGCTCTATCTGGTGACTCCTGGCAACGGACCGGCGTGGCAGGCCCTTGCCGCCAAGGAACCTCGTTTATCCGCGGTCGGTCCGGATCTTGGGCTCGATGTCGAGGCGTTCGGTGATCTGCTGCTCGCGCTCGGCGAGATGGCGGCCGCCTATGTCGGCATGGAAGGCGGTCTTGGACACCTGTTCGCCGCGGTCATGACCCCGGCGGTGATCGTCAACAACGGCGCCAACATGGAGCGTTGGCGACCGCTGTCGAATATGGTCGAAGTGGTGACGGCGCCGAGACGCGGCGGATCGGCTGATATCGCCGACACGCCGGTCGAGGCCATTCTCGAAGCCACCCATCGCTTGCTCGCCACCAGCCGTCGCGACCACCCGGCGCCAGCGCGTTAAGTTTATATTCACCATCATCCGGCAGGTTTCCAATCCTGCGGTTATGTCTTGAGTACCGCGGCGCCACAGGCGCCCAGGCAACTGCCCGCGCCTCTCCGGAGGCGCGGGTTTTGTCATTTCCTGCTGTCGATGTCGCCTCGAAGTAGCCTATGGTGATGCGGATCCTATGGCAAAACCCCCGTGGGAGCCGGTCCGTTCCCGCCATTTTCCCGGCGTGATCCCGGTGACGCGTTTGAAGGCGCGACTGAATGCAGCCTCGGATTGATACCCGACACCGGCAGCGATACTTGCCAGACTTTCGTGGCCGAAACGCAGACGCTCGCCAGCCAGCTGAATCCTCCAGCTCGTCACGTACTCGATCGGCGGGCGGCCGAGCAGCGCGTTGAACCGCTCTGCGACGATCGTGCGCGATGAGCCAACCTTGTCGGCAATCTGACCGACGGTCCAGTGGCGCGCTGGGTCGGCGTGGAGAAGCTGCAGCGTCCTTCCGACGATCGGATCGTTCAGCGCCGCGAACCAACCCTTTGAGCCGGGTGGAAGCCGGGCAACATGGCGCCTCAGCAGTTCGACGAACAAAAGCTCCATGAGCCTTCCAAGCATCGCCTGCGAACCCGGCGCCGCCGCCTCGACGTGCAAATCGATTTCGCGCACGGTTGAGGCAATCAGGGCGCCAACCTTGTCGTCCGACATCTTCTCGACAATGAGCGCCGGAAGCGTGCGGAACACCGGCGCGAACAGAAATTCCGAAGACTCGAGGAAGCCGCAGACCATGCGCAGCTCGTCACCGCCGCCGCCATAGTTGACAGTCCACATCCCTTCGATCCGACCAGGCTGAACGATTTGTCCGGCTTCGGCCATCACCAGCGGTTCGCCCTTCCAGATCTTGTGATGACCGGCGAATGGCAGGAACAGCAGATCGCCAGCAGTGACTTCTCGCCGCTCGCCGTTTGCGGCCTCGAAGGTGCAGTTGCCCGCTACGATGAAATGGAAAATGCTGATGTGGCGCAGATACGCCATGGGGCTGACCGGGTCATAGTATTTCGGGGCCACGACGCCGAACGGCGCGCTGAAGCAGGCATTCAGAAAGACGGAGCCGGTCAGTCTTACGGCTTTCAGCATTTCCGACAACAGGTCCGGCCCGGCAGGAGGCCCGTGATCCGGTTTCCCTGCATGTAAATCCGATGTTGCAATCATTGTTGAACCTCGAGTCGGGCGTCTACATCTCCAAACGCTGCAGCTCAGCCGATTAATCCCCATCCGATGACCTGACCTTGTCATCTGTCGAGCTCGGCAAAAACGCGACCTTTCTGCGAACCGAACGGAGATACCAAGATGTTGAAACTTGCCTGCACACTTGCACTTCTGCTTGTTGGAACAGCGCCCCTGCTTGCTGATGACATGCCGATGAATGCCGACAGCATCAAATGGGGTCCCGCTCCTGCTGTCCTTCCGGCTGGCGCACAGTTCGCGGTTGTTGCGGGCGATCCGTCAAAAGACGGCATCTATGTGCTGCGGCTGAAGATGCCGGCAGGTTACAAAATTCCGGCGCACAACCACCCCACCTCGGAATATGTGACGGTGATTTCCGGCAATTTTCATATCGGAATGGGCGACAAGCTCGACGAGGCGAAGGGTATCGAACTGACGGCTGGCGGCTTCGGCGTTGCCCCGACGGGAATGAACCATTTCGCGTGGACGACAAGCGATACGATTGTCCAGGTTCACGGCGAGGGCCCCTTCGCCATCACCTACGTCAACCCGGCGGACGATCCGAGCAAGAAGTGACAATTCGTTTTTGATGCGCCAGGTTCGTATCCCGCTGTGGTGTTGGAATACCGCAGCACCAAAGCGCACAGGCAGCAGCCCGTGCCTCTGCGGAGGTGCGGGTTTTTCGTTTGCGGGATGTGCCGGACCAAAGCGGCGCGGGCACCTTCCGGCGCGCATTGATTCCGCGCGATCAGGCGAGGAAATCGGCCCGGTGCGGCGTGAAACTGTCGACCAGCCGTCCCGCCTCAAGTGCCTTGACGCCGTGCACCAGACCGGACGGGACGATGAAGCTGCCGCCGGCTTCCAAAATCTCGGTCCGGCCGTCGATGGTCACCTCGAAGCGGCCTTCGGCGACATAGCTTGCCTGGACATGCGGGTGCGAATGCAGCGCGCCGACGCCACCCTTGTCGAAGCCGAACTCGACCATCATCAATTCATCGGTGTGCAAGAGAACACGCCGGCGATTGCCGTCCGGCGTCGCCGTCCAGCCACCCTCGCCGGCATGCGCGAAAAACTCTGCTTGCGTCATCGTTCCATCCTCATGGCGCCAGACAGCCGGGCCCGCGCCAGCACATTTCAGAGTCGATAGGCTTTCTTGGCGAGCGTATAGGCCAGTTCCCGCGCCAGCTCATGCGCCTCGTCTTCGCGCAGCCTGTGCTCGGCGACGAGTTTGGCCAGGAAAGCGCAGTCGACGCGGCGCGGCACGTCGTGGCGGGCCGGAATCGACGGAAAGGCACGGGTGTCGTCGTTGAAGCCGACGGTGTTGTAGAAGCCGGCCGTTTCCGTGGTCATCTCGCGGAACCGGCGCATCCCTTCCGGGCTGTCGTGGAACCACCACGCCGGGCCGAGCCTCAGCGCCGGGTAGACGCCGGCCAGCGGCGCCAGTTCGCGCGCATAGCTGCTCTCGTCGAGCGTGAACAGGATGATCGTCAGGTCGCGCTCCAGCCCGACGCAGTCGAGCAGCGGCTTCAGCGCCGAGACATAGTCCGTCCTGGTCGGAATATCGAAACCCTTGTCCCGGCCGAATGTCTCGAAGATGGCGCGCGAGTGGTTGCGCTGGGAACCGGGATGAATCTGCAGGACGAGCCCGTCATCCCGGCTCATCTTTGCCATCTCGGTCAGCATCTGAGCGCGAAACAGCCGCTTCTCGCGCTCGTCGTCCGAACCATGGCGAACCCGATTGAACAGCTCTTCGGCCGCCGCATCCGAAAGATTGGCGGTCTCGGCCGTCGGATGACCGTGATCGGACGAGGTCGCGCCAAAGCTTTTGAAGAAGGCGCGCCGCTGGCGATGCGCATCGAGATAGCCGGCCCAGCCGCCGGTGTCGCAGCCGGTGATCTCGCCGAGCCGGTCGAGATTGGCTGAAAACCCTTCGAAGTCGGGATCGACGACGGCATCCGGCCGGTAGGCGGTGACGACCCTGCCCTGCCAACCGCTGTCGCGGATCATCTGGTGCCATTTGAGATCGTCGAGCGCGCCTTCCGTCGTCGCGATCACCTCGATGTTGAAGCGCTCGAACAAGGCGCGCGGGCGGAAATTCTCCCACTGCAGCAGCGTCGCGATGGCGTCGTAATGGCGGTCGGCCGTCGCGGCGTTCAACGGCTCCTCGATGTTGAACAGATGCGCCAGCACATGGTCGAACCAAAGCCTGGTCGGCGTGCCGCGGAAGAGAAAATAGTTTTCCGCAAAGCGCCGCCAGATCGCCCGGCCGTCGGTCTCCACCGGTGCGCCGTCCAGCGTCGCCACGCCGAGATCTTCCAGGCGCACGCCCTGGCTGAACAGCATGCGGAAGATGTAGTGATCCGGCACGATGAGCAGTTGCGCCGGATCGGGAAACGGCTCGTTGAGCGCATACCAGCGCGGATCGGTGTGGCCGTGCGGGCTGACGATCGGCAGATCCTTGACGCCGGCGTAGAGGTCGCGGGCAAGCGAGCGCGAACGCGCCTCGGATGGAAACAGCAGGTCCGGATCGGTCAGCGCGACCATGGGAAAAGCGGCTCCTTCCAGATTGGTTAATCGGTACGTTCGGCCAGAGACGATGTCAACGTAGCCTCCGAAACAGGCATCCTTGCGGCAGGCGGAAACAGGTGTTACGCCGCTTGTCATCCGCCGCGCCGGGATATTTCCATGCCACGCCGCCCAAACCCCTTAGCTCCTGCAATGCGATGACCAGCAGCCATCTGTCCGACACCACGCTACAACAGCTGCCCAAGGGGGTCGCAATCCCGGGATACGACCGCAGCAAGGTCGTCCCCGGCATCGTGCATCTCGGCGTCGGCGCCTTCCACCGCGCCCATCAGGCAGCCTATGTCGACGACTGCCTGGCGGCGGGGGAGATGGATTGGGGCATCGTCGGCGTTTCGCTGCGCAGCGTCGATACGCGCGACGCGCTGTCGCCACAGGACGGGCTCTACACGCTGGCAATCAGGAGCAGCGGCGAGGAGAAACTCCGCGTCATCGGCTCCATCGGCTCGATGCTGGTGGCGCCGGAAGACCCTGGCGCTGTGCTGGCCGCGCTGACCGATCCGCGCACCCGCATCGTGACGCTGACGATCACCGAAAAGGCTTATCTGAGGGCAGCGGGCGGCGGACTGGACACCGCTCACCCCGATGTCGTCCATGATCTGGCGAATCCGCAAATGCCGAAGACCGCGCATGGTTTTCTCGCCGAGGCGCTTGCCCGGCGGCGCGACGCCGGCACGCCGCCCTTCACCGTGCTTTGCTGCGACAACCTTCCGGCCAACGGCGCCACGCTGCACCGGCTGCTGACCGAATTCGCCGAATTGCGCGATGCCAGGCTCGGCACGAAGGGCGATGCCAGTCTCGCCAGCCACATCGCCGACCAGGTGGCGTTTCCGTCGAGCATGGTCGACCGCATCGTGCCGGCGACCACCGACGCCGACCGGGCAAGGATCGCCGTCGAACTCGGTGTCGAGGACGCCTGGCCGGTCATGACCGAACCGTTCTGCCAGTGGGTGATCGAGGACCGGTTCCCAGCGGGTCGGCCGGCCTGGGAACGGTTCGGCGTCACCATGGTCGAAGACGTCGGGCCGTTCGAGGACATGAAGCTCAGGCTGCTCAACGGCGCGCATTCGGGGATCGCCTATCTCGGCCTGCTCAGCGGCCACGCCACCGTCGACCGCGCCTTCGCCGATCCGGCGATACGCCAGTTTGTTGACGCATTATGGGCCGAAGCCATTCCGACGTTGCCCGAGGATGCCGGGCTCGATACATCAGCCTATACGGCCGAGCTCGCCGAGCGCTTTTCCAACACCGCGCTCGCCCACCGCACGGCCCAGATCGCCAATGACGGCAGCCAGAAGCTGCCACAGCGCATCGTCGCGTCGGCCATCGAGCGCCTCCATGCAAGCGCCGCGCCCAGGCATCTTATGCTGGTCGTGGCCGCCTGGATCGCGGCCTGCGAAGCGCGCGGCAAATCCTTGCCCGAGGCCCACTTCACCGATCCGCTCGACGTGCCGATGACAGCAATCTGTGGCAGCCGCCTGTCGGCCACCGAGACTGCCGCCGCGGTGTTCGATCTGGCCGGCTTTGCCAAGGGGGAGCCAGGGCGCGAAAGATTGATGGAGCTCACGGCCAACCATCTCGAACAGTTGCGCCGTGGCGGACCGGCAGCGGCCTTCGCCACATTGGGCAGCTAAACAAAAAGCGGGGCAAGCCCCGCTTTTTCAATCCGCGATCGCGATCCGGCTCAGGCCGGCAGGATGGCGCCTTCCAGCGTCGTGAGCTGGCTGAGGAACTGTTCCGCCTTGCTGCGGGCCTGGTCGTCCTTGGCGTCGGCGGCGTCTTCCTTGGCTTCCTGGATGCGGCGCGCGAGATCGGCACGATCGACATCCTTCACCGCGACAGCCGATTCCGCCAGCAGCGTGCAACCGGCCGGGACGATGTCGGCGAAACCGCCGAACACGACATAGCGCTCTTCCTGGCCCGCCGCGGTCTTCACCGTGACGACACCCGGCTTGATGGTGGTCATGACCGGCGCGTGATGCGCCATCACGGTCATCTCGCCTTCGGCGCCCGGAATGACGACGGACTCGACCTGCTCGGAAACCAGCAGGCGCTCCGGCGAAACCAGTTCGAATTTGAAAGCTTCAGCCATGATCAATCTAGCAAATAGGGAATAGCGAGTAGCGAGTAGTGAAGAAACTCGACCGACCCACTGCCCCCTATTTGCTACTCCCTATTCGCTATTCGCTTGATTAAGCCGCTTCGGCCGCCAGGCGCTGTGCCTTCTCGACCGCTTCCTCGATGCCGCCGACCATGTAGAAGGCAGCTTCCGGAAGGTGGTCGTAGTCGCCATTGCAGAGGCCCTTGAAGCCCTTGATGGTGTCGGCGAGGTCGACCAGCTTGCCCGGCGCGCCGGTGAACACTTCGGCGACGAAGAAGGGCTGCGACAGGAAGCGCTCGATCTTGCGCGCGCGCGCCACAGTCTGCTTGTCCTCTTCCGACAGCTCGTCCATGCCCAGGATGGCGATGATGTCCTGCAGCGACTTGTAGCGCTGGAGGATCGACTGCACCTGGCGCGCGACGCCATAGTGCTCGTCGCCGACGACCAGCGGGTCGAGCATGCGCGAGGTCGAATCCAGCGGATCGACTGCCGGGTAGATGCCCTTTTCGGCGATGGCGCGGTTCAGCGTCGTCGTCGCGTCAAGGTGGGCGAACGAGGTCGCCGGTGCCGGATCGGTCAAGTCGTCGGCCGGCACGTAGATGGCCTGCACCGAGGTGATCGAACCCTTGGTGGTGGTGGTGATGCGTTCCTGCAGCGCGCCCATGTCGGTGGCGAGCGTCGGCTGATAGCCCACGGCCGACGGGATACGGCCGAGCAGAGCCGACACTTCCGAACCTGCCTGCGTGAAGCGGAAGATGTTGTCGACGAAGAACAGCACGTCCTGGCCCTGGTCGCGGAAATATTCCGCAACCGTCAAGCCGGTCAGGCCGACGCGGGCGCGCGCGCCCGGCGGCTCGTTCATCTGGCCATAGACGAGTGCCGCCTTGGAGCCTTCGCCGCCGCCCTTCTTGTTGACGCCGGATTCGATGAACTCGTGATAGAGATCGTTGCCTTCGCGGGTGCGCTCGCCGACGCCGGCGAACACCGAGTAGCCGCCATGCGCCTTGGCGATGTTGTTGATCAGTTCCTGGATCAGCACGGTCTTGCCGACGCCGGCGCCGCCGAACAGGCCGATCTTGCCGCCCTTGGCGTAGGGCGCCAGCAGGTCGAGCACCTTGATGCCGGTGATCAGGATCTGGGCCTCCGTCGACTGCTCGACATAGCTCGGAGCCGGCTGATGGATGGAGCGCATTTCGATCGCGTCGACCGGGCCTTCTTCGTCGACCGGCTCGCCGATGACGTTGATGATGCGGCCGAGCATGCCCGGGCCGACCGGCACGGTGATCGGCGCGCCGGTGTCGCGCACTTCCTGGCCGCGCACCAGACCTTCGGTCGAGTCCATGGCGATGCAGCGCACGGTGTTTTCACCCAGATGCTGGGCAACTTCGAGCACCAGGCGGTTACCGACATTGGTGGTCTCGAGCGCGTTCAGGATCGCCGGCAGGTGATCGCCGAACTGCACGTCGACGACCGCGCCGATGACCTGGCGAACCTTGCCGACGACGCCGGTCGCCTTGGTGGCCACTGCCGATGTCCTGGCTGCGGCGGCCTTTGCGGGCGCTGCCGCCGTCTTTGCCGGAGATACCTTGGCCGGAGCCGCCTTGGCTGCCGCTGCCGGAGCCTTTGCCGCCTTCGCGGGGGCTGCGGTCTTCGCGGCCGCGGCCTTGGGGGCCGCTGTCTTGGGGGTCGCTGCTTTCGCCATCGTCTTTACCCTTTTTCGTCCTTTGTTTCTCACGCGATCCGGTCGCGGATCGATGACCCGCGAACCGCGCCTAGAGCGCCTCGGCGCCCGAAATGATTTCGATCAGTTCCTTGGTGATCTGCGCCTGCCGCTGACGGTTGTAGGTGATCGACAGCTTGTTGATCATCTCGCCGGCGTTGCGCGTCGCATTGTCCATGGCGCTCATCTTGGCGCCCATTTCGCCGGCCGCGTTTTCGAGCAGCGCCCGGAAAACCTGCACAGAGATGTTGCGCGGAATGAGGTCGGAGAGGATTTCGCCCGGCTCCGGTTCGTATTCGTAGACGGCGTTGCCACCATCCACCGCCTCTGCGGGAGCGGAGGCGAGACCGGCCGGAATGATCTGCTGCGTGGTCGGGATCTGGCTGATCACCGACTTGAACTGCGAATAGAACAGCGTGCAGATGTCGAAGCCGCCCTCGTTGAAGAGGTGGATGACCTTCTTGGCGATGGCGTCGGCGTTGACGAAGCCGAGCGTCTTGACTTCGCGCAGGTCGACGCGGTCGAGGATCATCGATGCATAGTCGCGGCGCAGGATATCGAAGCCCTTCTTGCCGACACAGATGATCTTGACCTGCTTGCCGTCGGCCAGCAGCTTGCGGATATGGTCGCGGGCAAGGCGGGCGATCTGCGAATTGAAGCCGCCGCACAGGCCGCGCTCGGCAGTGCAGACGACGAGCAGGTGCACGTCGTCCTTGCCGGTGCCGGTCATCAGCGCCGGGGCATCGCCGCCGCCGCCGACAGCCTGGGTGATGTTGGCCAGCACGGAACCCATGCGCTCCGAATAGGGGCGCGCCGCTTCCGCGGCCTCTTGCGCACGGCGCAGCTTCGCCGCGGCGACCATCTGCATCGCCTTGGTGATCTTCTGCGTCGCCTTGACCGAGGCGATACGGTTACGAAGGTCTTTTAGTGAAGGCATGCTTCAAACCTGATCCCGTCGTCCGGCTTCGTTCAAGCAAAGGTCTTGGCGAAGGCGTCGATTTCCGCCTTCAGCTTGGCGCGCAGATCGTCCGACAGCGCCTTTTCCTTGCGAATGGCATCGAGCACATCCTTGCCGGCCGCGCGCATGTGGCTGAGCAGGCCGTGCTCGAACTTGCCGACCTGGTTGACCGGCAGCTTGTCGAGATAGCCGTTGACGCCGGCGAAGATCACCGCGACCTGCTCTTCCGTCTTCAGCGGCGAGAACTGCGGCTGCTTCAGCAGCTCCGTCAGGCGCGACCCGCGGTTGAGCAGGCGCTGCGTGGCGGCGTCGAGATCCGAGCCGAACTGCGCGAAGGCCGCCATTTCGCGGTACTGCGCGAGCTCCCCCTTGATCGAGCCGGCGACCTGCTTCATCGCCTTGACCTGCGCGGCCGAGCCGACGCGGCTGACCGACAGACCGACGTTCACCGCAGGGCGGATACCCTGGAAGAACAGGTTGGTTTCGAGGAAGATCTGGCCGTCGGTGATCGAGATCACGTTGGTCGGGATGTAGGCCGACACGTCGTTGGCCTGCGTCTCGATGATCGGCAGCGCGGTCAGCGATCCACCGCCCAGATCGTCATTGAGCTTGGCGGCGCGCTCGAGCAGGCGAGAGTGCAGGTAGAAGACGTCGCCCGGATAGGCTTCGCGGCCCGGCGGGCGGCGCAGCAGCAGCGACATCTGGCGGTAAGCGACGGCCTGCTTCGACAGATCGTCGTAGCTGATCAGCGCGTGCATGCCGTTGTCACGGAAATATTCGCCCATGGTGCAGCCGGCGAACGGCGCCAGGAACTGCATCGGCGCCGGATCGGAAGCGGTGGCGGCGACGATGATTGAATATTCGAGCGCGCCGCGCTCTTCCAGCACCTTGACGAACTGCGCGACCGTCGAGCGCTTCTGGCCGACGGCGACGTAGACGCAGTAGAGCTTTTCCTTTTCGGGGCCGTTGTCGTGCACCGACTTCTGGTTGAGCATCGTGTCGAGGATGATGGCGGTCTTGCCGGTCTGACGGTCGCCGATGACCAGCTCACGCTGGCCGCGACCGACCGGGATCAGCGCATCGATGGCCTTGAGGCCGGTCGACATCGGCTCGTTCACCGACTTGCGCGGGATGATGCCGGGCGCCTTGACGTCGACGCGCTTGCGCTCGACTGCCTTGATCGGGCCCTTGCCGTCGATCGGGTTGCCGAGCGCGTCGACGACGCGGCCGAGCAGGCCGGGGCCGACGGGAACGTCGACGATGGCGCCGGTGCGCTTGACGATGTCGCCTTCCTTGATGTCACGGTCGGCACCGAAGATGACGACGCCGACATTGTCGGCTTCGAGGTTGAGCGCCATGCCGCGGATGCCGCCGGGGAATTCGACCATCTCGCCGGCCTGGACGTTGTCGAGGCCATAGACGCGGGCGATACCGTCACCGACGGACAGCACCTGTCCGACTTCGGAGACCTCGGCCTCCTTGCCGAAATTCTTGATCTGGTCTTTCAGAATTGCGGAAATTTCCGCGGCGCGGATGTCCATCAGCCGACCTCTTTCAGTGCAAGCTTGAGCGAATTGAGTTTGGTTTTGAGCGACGTATCGATCTGGCGCGAGCCCATCTTGACCACCAGCCCGCCGAGCAGCGACGGATCGACGGTAACGGAAATGGCCACGTCCTTGCCGGCAACGCCCTTCAGCGCCGCCTTGAGTTCGGTCTGCTGGGCGGCGGTCAGCTCATGAGCCGACGTCACTTCGGCAGCAGTCTCGCCACGATGTTCGGCGGCGATCTGGCGGAATGCCCTGATCATGCCGGGGATGGCGAACAGCCGGCGGTTCCTCGCGACGACGCGCAGGAAATTGCCGGTGAGTCCTGTGATCCTGGCCTTGTCGGCGATCGCCGCGATAGCCTTGGCCTGGTCCTCGCTGGAAAACACCGGGCTGTTGATCAGCCGGGTAAGATCCGCGCTGCCCGCGAGCATCGCCTCGAAACTGTTGAGGTCGGCCTCGACCTTGGCGACGGAATTTGCCTGCAGCGCGAGTTCGAACAGCGAACCCGCATAGCGTTCTGCGACACCTGAGATTGGCGATGACGATTGGGCCACGGACCGTCTTTTCTCTTGTCTGACAGGCCGCAGATTGTTGGCGCGAGCAAAAACTCTGGCTAAATCTTTGACCTTACTGCATTTTTTCGAGCACGGAGGCGCGGCTTCCGCTATCCCCGGCCGAAAGTCGATTGCCGTCTAGCACAGGCATTTTAAGACCGCAATGCGTCGTTCCGCATGGTTTTCAGGCACTATTGTCGCATCCGGCGAAAGTCACCCGTCTTGCGCCCCGGAATAGCCAACGATTCAAGGCACAAAGCCGAAGGCGAAGGCGAGCGGCAACGCCGCCAGCGCCAATTCCACCACAATGGAGACCCAGTTGAAAGGCGTGTTGGCGCCGTCCGACATCATCGACAGCAACCGGCCGAAGGCAGTGAACAGCCAGGAGAAGCCAAGCGTCATGTAGATCAGCGGCTGCGCCAGCAGGATGCAGCACAGGCCGACACCGAGATAGAAGCCCGACATTCTGCCGCGCCCTTCGGCGATCGCCGCCGCCTTCTCGGGCCTGACCTGCAGGCGCAGGACACGGAAGGCCAGGGCAGGCGCCAGAAAAAACAGAAGGCCGAGCAGCGCGGTGACGACAGCGCTCGACCAGGCCAGCCATTCGCCCTGGCTCATCGGCCATGGAAACGCAAAATCCATCTTGTCCCCTCGAAATGCCTGCTTTGAAATTCCGGGCATTCTAGCCAAGGCGCAGACATGCGCCAGATAGGCGTCGGCTATTTTCGAGCGGAAGCGCGTCAGCCCAGCGCGAACTCGACCGCCGCTTCGACATGGATGCGCGTCGTGTCGAAGACCGGAATGTCGAAGTCCTGCTGGCCGATAAGCATGGTGATCTCGGTGCAGCCCATGATGACGCTGTCGGCCGCCTCTTCGCGCCGCAGGCGTTCGGTCTCGGCAATATAGGCCGCCTTGGAGGCTTCGGCGACGATGCCCTGGCACAGTTCCTCGTAGATGACGCGATGGACCATGTCGCGCCCGGCCGCATCGGGCACGACGGGCCGCAGGCCATGTTTGTCGGCGAGGCGGCCCTTGTAGAAATCCTGCTCCATGGTGAAGCGCGTCGCCAGCAGCGCCGGGCGCTGCATGCCGGCGCGCTTGACCGCCACCGCTGTGGCATCGGCGATGTGGATCAGCGGGATGGATACGGACGCCTGCACCTGATCGGCCAGCCTGTGCATGGTGTTGGTGCACAGAAGCAGGCCTTCCGCGCCGCCCGCCTCGAGCTTGCGCGCCGCTTCGACGAGAAGCGCGCCGGCGCCGTCCCAGTCGCCGTGATGCTGCCGCTCGGCGATCTCGGCGAAGTCGAACGACCACAGCAGCAGTTTCGCCGAGTGCAAGCCGCCCAGGCGCTCGCGCACCATCTCGTTGAGCAGGCGGTAGTAGATGGCGGTCGATTCCCAACTCATGCCGCCGAGAAGGCCAAGGGTTTTCATGTGATCTTCCATCTCTCTCCGGCTTGCGGCCGAGTGCTGATATCGCGACCCTACAAAAAGCTCTGCGGGTCGATGTCGACCTGCACCCTGACCGAGCCGCGCTGCTTCGGGCCGTTGGCGAGCATGGCGCGGATGAAGCCTTGCATGTCGGCGCGGCGCTCACCCTGGATCAGCAGGCGGAAGCGATGACGGCCGCCGAGCAAGGACAGCGGTGCCTCCGCCGGGCCAAGCACGAACAGATCCTTTGCCTCGGGCGCGGCGCGGCGCAGGCCGCGCGCATGGCCCTCGGCTTCCGCTCGGGTCACCGCACTGACGATGACGCCGGCGAGCCGGCCGAAGGGCGGCAAGGCCGCCCGCTCGCGCTCGGCGATCTCGCGTTCGTAGAACGCCTCGGCATCGCCTGAGACGATCGCCCGCATCACCGGGTGGTCGGGCTGGAAGGTCTGCAGCAGGCCGAGGCTCTTCTTGCCGGTGCGGCCGGCGCGGCCGGTCACCTGGCTGAGCAGCTGGAAGGTACGCTCGGCGGCGCGCGGATCGCCATTGGCCAGGCCCAGATCGGCATCGACGACGCCGACCAGGGTCATGTTGGGGAAGTTGTGGCCCTTGGCGACGAGTTGCGTGCCGATGACGATGTCAGCCTCGCCATTGGCGATCGCCTCCAGCTCCAGCCGCAGCCGCCGCACGCCGCCCATCAGGTCGGACGACAGCACGATGGTGCGCGCGTCGGGGAAATGCGCGACGACCTCCTCGGCGATGCGCTCGACGCCCGGCCCGCAAGCCACCAGATGATCGAGCGTGCCGCATTCCGGGCAGGCCTCGGGACGGCGCTCATTGTGCCCGCAATGGTGGCAGACGAGCTGGCCGCGGAAGCGATGCTCGACCAGCCAGGCCGAGCACACCGGGCAGCCGAAGCGATGGCCGCAGACCCGGCACAGCGTCAGCGGCGCATAGCCGCGCCGGTTGAGGAACAGCAGCGACTGCTCCTTCTTCTCCAGCGTCTGACGCATATGGTCGAGCAGCACCGGAGACAGGAAGCCGCCACGCGCGGGCGGCGCGCGCCGCATGTCGATCGCCTTGAGGTGCGGCAGAGCCGCCTCGGCGAAGCGGGCGGCGAGCACGGCCCTGCTGTATCGACCCTGCTGGGCATTGACGCGGCTTTCGACCGATGGCGTCGCCGACGCCAGCACGACCGGAAAGCTGCCGATATGGCCGCGCACCACCGCCATGTCGCGCGCATTGTAGAAGACGCGGTCTTCCTGCTTGTAGGCAGGGTCGTGTTCCTCGTCGACGACGATCAGGCCAAGCTCCTTGAACGGCAGGAACAGCGCCGAACGCGCGCCGGCGACGACACGCACGCCGCCTTCCGCCACTTGCCGCCAGACCCGTTCCCGCATCCTCGGCGGCAGGTCGGAATGCCATTCGCCCGGCTTGGCGCCAAATCGCTGCTGGAAGCGTTCGAGAAAGGCATGCGTCAGCGCGATCTCCGGCAGCAGGATCAGCACCTGCTTGCCCTGGTCGAGCGCCGCCGCCACCGCCTCGAAATAAACCTCGGTCTTGCCCGAGCCGGTGACGCCGTCGAGCAGCGCGACATTGAACACGCCGGCTGCGACATTGGCGCGCAGCATCAGCGCCGCGTCACTCTGGTCCGGCATCAATTCCGGCACGGCATAGCCGGGATCGGGCGCGGCCACCACCGGTCGCGGCGGGATCATCACCGTCTCGAACACGCCTTGCGCCCTCAGGCCGTCGATCACCGTCGACGATACGCCGGCCGCATGGGCGAGACCCGACCGCGTCCACGCAAGACCGCCTTCGGCTGTCTCCAGCACGCGCGCTCTCGCCCCCGTCATCCGGTCGGGTGCGATGAGGGTGCGTTGCAGCCCCTCGATCCACGGTTCGGGATCGAAGGCCTCAGGCGCCCTGAGCAGCATGCGCGCCACCATGCCCGGCGGCGACAGCGTGTACTGCGCCACCCAGTCGACGAAACGGCGCATCGCGCGGCCGATCGGCGGGCAATCGAAGACCTGCTCGATGGGACGCAGCTTTCTTGCGTCGACCTTCTCGACGGCGCCATCCCAGACGATGCCGGCGACCTGGCGCGGGCCGAGCGGCACGCGCACGATCGAACCCGGCACCACACGCATGCCGGCCGGCACGGCGTAGGTGTAGGGGCGTTCGGCGGGCATCGGCACCAGCACCGGTGCGGCCGCGACAAAGGGCGAATCTTCGATCATGAGGCGTGACCTTGCCCCGACTTTGGTCTAGATCAAAGCGCAACGCTGAACGTGCCCTTGTCGGCACGACGAAATCGTCAGGAGACCGCCATGAAATTTTTTGTCGACACCGCCGACATCAAGGATATCCGTGAGCTGAACGATCTGGGACTGCTCGACGGCGTCACCACCAACCCTTCGCTGATCCTCAAATCGGGCGGCAAGATCGCCGACGTCACCAAGCAGATCTGCGATATCGTCGAAGGTCCGGTCTCGGCGGAAGTCGTGGCGACCGAGTACAAGGACATGATGGCGGAGGCCGAGGTGCTGGCCAAGATCGCGCCCAATGTCTGCATCAAGGTGCCGCTGACGCTCGACGGACTGAAGGCCTGCAAGACGATCCGCACGAAGATGAACCGCATGGTCAACGTCACGCTCTGCTTCTCGGCCAACCAGGCGCTGCTCGCCGCCAAGGCCGGCGCCTCCTTCATCTCGCCTTTCGTCGGCCGCGTTGACGACACCGGCTCGGACGGCATGGAGTTGATCCAGGAGATCCGGCAGATCTACGACAATTACGACTTCCAGACCGAGATCCTCGTTGCTTCGGTTCGCACCGTGAACCATGTCAAGCAGGCAGCCCTGATCGGCGCCGATGTTGTCACCGCCCCGCCGGCGACGCTGAAAGCGCTGGTCAAGCATCCGCTGACCGACAAGGGCCTCGAGCAGTTCCTGGCCGACTGGGCGAAGACCGGCCAGAAGATCGGCTGAAGCCAGGCGCCGCTTGAACAAAAAGGCCGGGCAACCGGCCTTTTTTATTGCGCTTCATAGGTCACATCGTCAAAGGACCCTGCCGCTCAATCGGTGCCGTCCTGGTCAGGCGCGCTCACCTGCTGGCGCCGGCCCATGATGATCTCGCGTTTGCCGACATGGTTGGGTGCGCCGACCAACCCTTCCTTTTCCATGCGCTCGACCAGGGATGCGGCGCGGTTGTAACCGATGCCGAGGCGGCGCTGGATGTAGGACGTCGAACACTTCTTGTCGCGCACCACCACCTTGACCGCCTCGTCGTAGATGGCATCGCTGTCTTCGGCTGCAACGGATCCCTTGTCGAAGACCGCGCCCTGGTCGTCCTCGGTTTCTTCCTCATCCTCGTCGGCTGTGACGGTTTCCAGATATTCAGGGCGGCCCTGCGCCTTCAGATGCGCCACGACATGCTCGACCTCCGCGTCGGAAACAAAGGGACCATGCACGCGGGAAATGCGCCCCCCACCCATCATGTGCAACATGTCGCCCTGGCCGAGCAGTTGTTCGGCGCCCTGCTCACCGAGGATGGTGCGGCTGTCAATCTTGGATGTCACCTGGAAGGAAATCCGGGTTGGGAAGTTCGCCTTGATCGTGCCCGTGATGACATCGACCGAGGGGCGTTGCGTTGCCATGATCAGGTGGATGCCGGCGGCGCGCGCCATCTGCGCCAGACGCTGGATGGCGCCTTCGATCTCCTTGCCGGCAACCATCATCAGGTCGGCCATCTCATCGACGATGACGACGATGTACGGCATCGGCGCAAGGTCGATTTCCTGCTGCTCGAAAAGCGGTTCGCCAGTGCCCTTTTCGAAGCCGGCCTGCACGGTCATGACAACCGTCTCGCCCTTGTCGCGGGCGGCGGCGGCGCGCTCGTTGTAGCCGTCGATGTTGCGCACACCGAGCCGCGCCATCTTGCGATACCGATCCTCCATCTCGCGCACCGCCCATTTGAGCGCGGTGACGGCTTTCTTGGGATCCGTGACGACGGGGGTCAGAAGATGCGGGATGCCGTCATAGACGGAGAGTTCGAGCATCTTTGGATCGACCATGATCAGCCGGCACTCTTCCGGCTTCAGCCGGTAAAGCAAGGACAGGATCATGGTGTTGATGGCAACCGACTTGCCGGAGCCGGTGGTGCCGGCGACGAGCAAATGGGGCATCTTCGCCAGCTCGGCGATGACCGGCTCGCCACCGATCGTCTTGCCGAGACAAAGCGCCAGTTTGCAGCTGGTCCTGCGAAAACCCTCCGATTCGATCAGCTCGCGGAAATAGACGGTTTCGCGCGTCTCGTTGGGAAGTTCGATGCCGATGACGTTGCGGCCGGGCACGACCGCGACGCGCGCCGAAATAGCAGACATGGAGCGGGCGATATCATCGGCAAGCCCGATGACACGGGAGGATTTGACGCCCGGCGCCGGTTCGAACTCATAGAGCGTGACGACCGGGCCCGGGCGAACATGGATGATCTCGCCGCGCACGCCGAAATCCTCGAGCACGCTTTCCAGGAGATCGGCGTTCTGCTCGAGCCGCTCCTGCGACATGTAGAAGCCTTGTCCCTCCGGCGGCTGCTGCAACAGCTCCTCCGAGGGGAGCTCGTACGCCCCGCCAGTCGTCGCTGGCACAATTTTCCCGGCCATGGGCAGTGGCGAAGATACGCGCGCGACCGGAACCGGCACGGTCTCTTCCGGAGCCGGCAAGGCTCGTACCGAAATGGCGTTGCTCGCAACGGCAGGAATTGCGACCGCCGCCGGCTGCACCGCGGCTTCGTTCGAATTGGCCGGGCGGACGTCCGGTAAGGCTGACGGGGCTTGCACGCCTGGCAGGCATTCAATGACACGGAACGACGAGGTGAGATCGGCCGTTGGCGTTGCACGAACGTCGACCCGTTCGGCAACCGGCGCGGCCGTGCGCCGAACCGGGACGGCGCGCGGCGCTGGTGACGGACCTTCGATCATGTAGGGCGCCATGACCTCGAAAAAGACGTGATCCGACAGATAGGGCCAGCGCACATTTTCGTGACCGGTCGTCTTGACCGCCGCCGTTCTCTGGGCAGGCGCCGCAGGTGCGGATGCGCGTGCCGTCGCGGCCATCCTCGGACCCACCGGCGCAGCCCGCGCGATTTCGCCGGCAGGCCTTGGCGGAACGGATGCCGTGGCCGTCGCCGGCGGTCTTTCACGCATCATGGCCCTGGCGCCGGCAGGCGGCCGGGCCGCGTCCAAAGCGGGGCTTTTCTTCGGCGCCGACAATGGCGAGGACGAGGCTGCGTGGGATGCCGCAGCCGCGGTGGATTGTGTGCTTTCCTGCCGCGCCGGCGGCGCCTGTGCTTCGCTTTGCTCGACGGCAATCTGGTCGGGCTGCGGACGGCGCGTGTTGGCTTCGTAATCTGGCGTGCGCGTGAACCGCACATTGGGCGCCAGGAAGAAATAGTCTTGCCAGGCGGGGCTTTCGTTGCCGCCGAGATCAACAAACCGCGGGGAATAGCCGGCCCTGGCTGCGCCAACCTGCCGGCCATCCACCTTGTCGCTCATGCCGTTGAAACGCTCACCTTCGGGATCATCGGGCGAAGCTGCATGCAATGAATTGACCCGAGGAAAACGCTTGGATTCCATTCTCAAGACTCACTCTGAAATGTCTGTTGAGCAATAGGGAGCGAGTGGTTAACAGTTGCTTCCCGTCGGCTCCGTCGGAGCGAGAGAGCCGCATCTTTTGCGGCGATGGCGGACGATCGGATTCGGGCCGCTGATCGTCGTCCACGATCAACCACTCATCCACATGCCTAGGGCTGGAAAGAGAGCCCAAGATCTGGCTCCTGGCCATCGCAAAGCGGCCCGAGCACCAAGATCGAGATAGCGTTTCCGTGAAACGAAGAGGGCGCTAGCCGGCTGTCTTGCCGTGCCTGACCAGATCCTGGGCGATGGACAGCTGCAGCGCTTCGGCCAGTTCGCGCGCGGCGCGATTCTCGGCGTCGATCTGCGCCCGGTACGAGGCGAATTCCTGACGCGGCCTGTCGAAGGACGAAGTGATCGAGCGCTTGCCGGATGCGATCGCCGCCCCGGTGTTCGCATCGTGCAGCAAGTAGCTGGCGGTCAGCGTCACGGAACCGGCGGTCGGCTCGTCCTGATCGGTTCCAACCTGGACAAGTGCCGAGGATTCGACGGCTTCGGTCACACTGAGATCAAGCGAATAGGCGGGCGAGGCTGGTTCGCCGGCGCCGCGTCCAAATCCGAAGATCAAATTGTTGCGCACCTGCTGGGCGTACCGCGTCTTGACCGGCTTGATGCCGATCGACGCCAACTCGGCATTGGCGCTGGCGTTCGAGCCCGCAGACAGCGGCGCGTTCGAATAGAGCGGCCGCACCGTGCAGGCCGAGACCAGCGCAAGCGAGCCGATCAGGCCGGCAAGCGCGATGTGGCGCAGCACACGGCTCACGTCTGTCTTCTCCGGATCAGGCAACGACATTGACGATCCTCTGCGGCACGATGATCACCTTGCGCGGTGCCTTACCTTCGAGCGCTTTCTGCACGAAGTCGAGAGCCAATACCGCTTTTTCGACCGCACCTTGGTCCGCGTCGCGGGCAATTGTCAAATCCCCCCGCTTCTTGCCGTTCACCTGGATCGGATAGGTGACTTCGTTGTCGACGACCAGCGCCGGATCGAAGACAGGCCATGGCCGTTCGGCGACCAGATCGGTGCCGCAGAGCGTTTCCCAGCACTCCTCGGCCAGGTGCGGCATGACCGGCGCGATGAGATGCACGAGGATCTCGACGGCCTCGCGGCAGGCGCCCTGCAGCGCCGGATCCGCCTTGCCTTCCGCCACCTCGTTGAGCGGCGCGGTCAGCGCGTTGGCCAGTTCGTAGATGCGGGCGATGGCGCGGTTGAAGGCGAGTTTTTCGATATCCTCGCCGACCGCCTTCAGGATCTTGTGCGCGGCCTTCGAGACGACTGCGGTCTCGCCGGCACCAGCCGCCGCGGGCTTGATGCCTGCCAGCGTTTCGGCAGCCATCGACACCAGGCGCCAGATGCGCTGGATGAAGCGATGCGCGCCGGCGGCGCCATCGTCGGTCCACTCGACGTCGCGCTCGGGCGGCGAATCCGACAGCATGAACCAGCGCGCGGTGTCGGCGCCGTAGCCGTCGGTGATGTCTTCCGGGCTCACCGTGTTCTTCTTCGACTTCGACATCTTCTCGAGCGGGCCGATGGTGACGGCCTCGCCGGTGGCGATGTCGAAGGCGCGGCGTTCGCCGTCGACGCCCTCCAGCCGCACCTCGGTTGGCGCCAGCCAGCGGCCGTTCGATGCCGAGCCGACGCGGTAGGTTTCGTGCACCACCATGCCTTGCGTGAACAGGCCCTTGAACGGCTCGGCCAGATCGACATGGCCTGTCTCGCGCATGGCGCGGGTGAAGAAGCGCGAATAGAGCAGGTGCAGGATCGCATGCTCGATGCCGCCAATATACTGGTCGACCGGCAGCCACTCGTTCGCCGCCTTGGGATCGGTCGGCTCATGCGCCCAGGGTGCCGTGAAGCGGGCGAAGTACCACGACGAATCGACGAACGTGTCCATCGTGTCGGTTTCGCGCCGCGCGTCCTTGCCGCATTGCGGGCATTTGACGTGCCGCCAGGTCGGGTGGCGGTCGAGCGGATTGCCGGGCCGGTCGAACTCGACATCGTCGGGCAGCCTGACCGGCAGGTCGGCCTTCGGCACCGGCACCACGCCGCAATCCTCGCAATGGATCATCGGGATCGGGCAGCCCCAGTAGCGCTGGCGCGAAATGCCCCAGTCGCGCAGGCGGAAATTCACCTTGCGCTCGGCCATCGGCCGGTTGCCGACGGTCTTCTGCTCCAGCAGCTTTGCGACCTCGTTGAACGCCTTCTCCGGCTTCATGCCGTCGAGGAAGCGTGAATTGATCATCACGCCGTCGTCGACATAGGCCTCCTCGGTGATCTGGAAGGTCTTCGCATCGGCACCTTCCGGCATCACCACCGGGATCACCGGCAGGCCGTATTTGTTGGCGAAATCGAGGTCGCGCTGGTCGCCGGACGGGCAGCCGAAGATGGCGCCGGTGCCGTATTCCATCAGCACGAAATTGGCGACATAGACCGGCAGCGTCCAGTTCTCGTCGAACGGATGGACGACGCGGATGCCGGTGTCGAAACCCTTCTTCTCGGCCGTCTCCAGCGCCGCCACCGAAGTGCCCATATGGCGGACTTCGTCGATGAACTTCGCCAGCGCCGGGTTGTTCTCGGCGGCTTTTTTGGCCAGCGGATGATCGGCGGCGACAGCCATGAAGGAGGCGCCGAAAATGGTGTCGGGCCTTGTCGTGTAGACTTCCAGCTCATGCTCGCCGGCGATCGAGGTGGCCAGCGGCCAACGGATCAGCAGGCCTTCCGAACGGCCGATCCAGTTCTGCTGCATCAGCTTCACTTTTTCGGGCCACTCGTCGAGGCCGTCGAGCGAATCCAGCAGGTCCTGCGCAAAGTCGGTGATCTTGAAGAACCACTGCGTCAGTTCGCGCTGTTCGACCAGCGCGCCCGAACGCCAGCCACGGCCGTCGATGACCTGCTCGTTGGCGAGCACGGTCATGTCCTCCGGGTCCCAGTTGACCTTGGAGGATTTGCGCGTCACCAGCCCCTTCTCGACGAAATCGAGGAACAGCATCTGCTGGCGGTGATAATAGTCGACGTCGCAGGTCGCGAATTCGCGCGCCCAATCCAGCGACAGGCCCATGACCTTGAGCTGCTCGCGCATGGTGGCGATGTTCTGATAGGTCCATTCCTTGGGATGGACCTTGTTCTGCATCGCCGCGTTCTCGGCCGGCATGCCGAAGGCGTCCCAGCCCATCGGGTGCAGCACGTTGAAACCCTTGGCCCGCTTGTAGCGCGCCACCACGTCGCCCATCGTGTAGTTGCGGGTGTGGCCGATGTGGATGCGCCCCGACGGATAGGGGAACATCTCCAGCACGTAGTATTTCGGACGCGGGTCGTCGTTGTTCGCCTCGAACAGCTTTTTGGCGTCCCAGGCCTTCTGCCATTTGGGCTCTGACGCGCGCGGATTGTATCGTTCGGTTGCCATCGGATGTTTTTCACTTAAAAGCAGGCACGGACCGCGGGCGACAGCTCGGCGGTTCAGGGAATGTGGTCCGGGTGTTCACCATGGTTTGGCAAACCCGTCAACCATATGGGCATCGCGTCGGGTAAAAACGCGGGTCAAAACAGCGGGATTTGCATATGGGCGACGCCGTTCAGCAGTTTTTCGCGGTCAAGGCGAAGATCGCCGCCGCCGAGCGCGAGGCTGGTCGCGAAGCCGGTGCGGTGACGCTGGTCGCGGTCTCCAAGACCTTCGATGCAGCCGACATAAGCCCCGTCATCGAGGCCGGCCAGCGCGTCTTCGGCGAGAATCGCGTGCAGGAGGCGCAAGGCAAGTGGCCGGCGCTGAAGCAGGCATTCCCGGATATCGAGTTGCACCTGATCGGCCCGCTGCAGTCGAACAAGGCGAAAGAAGCGGTGGCGCTGTTCGACGTCATCGAGACGGTCGATCGCGAGAAGATCGCCGCCGAACTCGCCAAGGAGATTACCCGGCAAGGCCGCGCGCCAGAACTCTACGTCCAGGTCAACACCGGCTCCGAGCCGCAAAAGGCCGGCATCGAGCCGCGCGACGCCGTCGCCTTCGTCGCCCGCTGCCGCGATATCCATGGCCTCGCCATCGAAGGCCTGATGTGCATCCCACCGGCCGACGAAAACCCTGGCCCCCACTTCGCCTTGCTGGAGAAGCTCGGCAAGGAAGCCGGCGTTGCGAAACTGTCGATGGGCATGTCGGGCGACTACGAGACGGCGATCGCCTTTGGCGCCACCAGTGTCAGGGTCGGTTCGGCGATTTTCGGCAGCCTGTAGTCCCGGCAAGTCTGCTTAGGCAGCAGGTCCAGGGCAACATTCCTTGTTGCCGACTAACCTATCCGCCTGCGTCTCACCCTTACCCATGCCAGCATCTTTGGGCCAACCCCAAGGCATTATTGCGCCAAAGGTTGAAACGAAACGTACCGTTCCTATTTGCTTTGTGCCATCTAAAATTTCTCCTGGAGCTTCACCATGCGTTACAACCAGCTTGGAAACACGGGGATGTTCGTCTCCGAACTCTGCCTCGGCACCATGACTTTCGGCGCCGCCGGCGAAAATGCCCAATGGGGCCTGATCGCCAGCCTCGACCAGAAGGGTGTCAACGAGATCATGGCCCGTTCGCTCGCCGCCGGGGTCAATTTCTTCGATACCGCCGATGTCTACTCCTTCGGCGAGTCCGAACGGCTGCTCGGCCAGTCGCTCAGGGATCTCGGCGTCGACAGACGGAACGTGGTCATCGCCACCAAGGTCCATGGCGCCATGGGCGAAGGCCCGAACCAGCGCGGCTCCTCGCGCGGCCACATCATGGATTCGGTCGACGCCAGCCTTGAACGGCTGCAGCTCGACCATATCGATCTCTATCAGCTGCACGGCACCGACACGGTGACGCCGATCGACGAGACGCTGCGGGCCCTGGACGACCTGGTTGCCAGCGGCAAGGTCCGCTATGTCGGCGTCTCCAACTGGGCGGCATGGCGCATCGCCAAGGCGCTCGGCATCGCCGACCGCAAGGGGTTCGCCCGCTTCGAGACCGTCCAGTCCTATTATTCGATCGCCGGCCGTGACCTCGAACGCGAGATCGTGCCGCTGCTCAACGAGGAAAAGCTCGGCCTGATGGTATGGTCGCCGATGGCCGGCGGCCTGCTGTCGGGCAAATACGGCCCCGGCGCGCCCGGTAATGGCGAGGGCCGTCGCGCCAGCTTCAACTTCCCGCCGGTCAACGAGGACCGTGCCTGGGCAGCCGTCGCGGTCATGCGCGAGATCGCCGCCAAGCATGGCGTCAGTGTCGCCACGGTTGCGCTCGGCTATGTCCTGGCCAAGCCTTTCGTGATGAGCGTCATCATCGGCGCCAGCCGCATGGAGCAACTCGAACAGAACCTTGCCGCGACTGAAGTGAAGCTCGACGCGGACGATCTCGCCAAGCTCGACGCGATCAGCGCCTTGCCAGCCGAATATCCCGGCTGGATGCTGGAGCGCCAGGCAGCGGGCCGGCGCCCGGCGCCGTTCACGCCGAAGGCATAGCGCCTGCCGATGATGACCATCCCGGGAGCCCGTCGGCTTCCGGGATGTCAGGTCAGCCGCGCGTTCTCGCCAAGAAAATCGAGAAAGGCACGCACTCGCGCCGGCAGGTGACGGCCCTGGCCGACATAGACGGCGTGGGTAACCTCCTCGTCGCCCGGATTGAACTCCTCCAGCAGCGGCACCAGCCGCCCGGTGGCGATGTCGGCCGCCACATGCCAGCGCGCCAGCCGGGAGATGCCGACCCCGGCCAACGTCATCAGCCGCATCGCTTCGCCGTCGCCGACAAGCGCATTGCCCGTGATGGGGATGATGACGGCAGCGCCGGCAGCGTCCACAAACGGCCACCCATCAATATGGCGGACAAAGCCGAAGCCCATGCGGTTGTGACGCTCCAGTTCGGCAAGTGTCCGCGGCGTGCCATGCGCCTCGAGGTATGAGGGCGCGGCAACGACCACCACCGGGCTTTGCCCGAGCTTGCGCGCCACCAGACGTGATTCGCCAAGCGGCCCGGCACGAATGGCGACATCGGCGCGTTCGGCCATCAGGTCGATGACACTGTCGGTCAGCACCAGATCGACCGAGATTTCCCTGTAGCGTTCGAGGAAGCGCGGCAGCAGCGGGATCAGCCGGTGCACGCCGAATGGCACGTAGGTGTTGACGCGCAGCCGCCCGCGCGGCGCCGCACCCGCCGCCGCCTCGCGCTCGGCCGCCGCCATGTCGGCAAGGATGCGCAGGCCACTTTCATAGAACGCCGTGCCTTCCGGCGTCAGCTGCAGGCGACGTGTCGAGCGGCTGACCAGCCGTGCGCCAAGCCTGGCCTCCAGCCGCGCGATCAGCTTGCTCACCGCCGATGGCGTCATGCGCAACGCGCGGGCCGCAGAGGAGAAACTACCTTCCTCGACGACGCGCACGAACACTTCTATCTCGCCGGAGCGGTTGATGTCGGATCTCGCCATCTGTGAATCTATTTCACAGAAAATGTGCCCATTGCAAGTCTGGTTCACAGTGCATGGCGGCACGATCTTCCGAGTCGGGGCGCGGGTTTGGACAAGGCGCTCTTCGTCGTCGAAGTGGAAACCGCCATGCCTCTAGCTCTCTACGCCCTCGCCGCCGGTGCCTTCGGCATCGGTGTCACCGAATTCGTCATCATGGGTCTGCTGCTTGATGTCAGCAAGGATCTCGGCGTTTCGATCTCCGCCGCCGGCCAGCTCATTTCGGGCTATGCGCTCGGCGTCGTCATCGGCGCGCCCTTGTTGACCATCGCCACCGGCAACTGGCCACGCAAGACGGTGCTTCTGGCGCTGATGGCGATCTTCACGCTTGGCAATCTCGCCTGTGCGCTGGCCCCCGACTACTGGACGCTGATGGGCGCCCGCGTCATCACCGCCTTTGCCCATGGCACCTTCTTCGGCGTCGGCTCTGTCGTCGCCACCGGACTGGTGGCTCCCAACAAGAAGGCCTCGGCGATCGCGCTGATGTTCACCGGCCTGACCATCGCCAACATCCTCGGCGTTCCCTTCGGCACCTGGCTCGGCCAGGCCTTTGGCTGGCGGGCGACCTTCTGGGCGGTCACCGTGGTCGGTCTGGCGGCCTTCGCCGTCATCTTGGCTCTGGTGCCGCGCAGCCAGACGGCGCCCGAGAAGAGCGACCTGCGCGCCGATCTCGCCGTGCTGCGCCGCACGCCCGTCCTGCTCGGCCTCGCCACCACCGTGCTAGGCTATGCCGGGGTGTTCGCCGTCTTCACCTACATCGCCCCGCTGCTGACTGAGATCAGCGGCTTCCAGGAAGCGGCCGTCTCGCCGATCCTGCTCGTCTTCGGCGGCGGTCTGATCGCCGGCAATCTCGCCGGCGGCAAGGTCGCCGATCGCTGGCTGGTGCCGGCCGTGCTGGGCAGTCTCGTGGTGCTGGCGCTGGTGCTGGCAACCATGAGCTTCGCCATCCACAGCCAGGTCATGGCCGTCATCTATGTCGGCCTGCTGGGTGCTGCCGCCTTCGCCACCGTGGCGCCACTGCAGATGTGGGTACTGGAAAAGGCGCAAGGTGCCGGCCAGAGCCTCGCCTCGTCCTTCAACATCGCCGCCTTCAATCTCGGCAACGCCGCCGGCGCCTGGCTTGGTGGCGCGGTCATCGCCCATGGCCTCGGCCTTGGTGCGCTCCCCTGGGTCGCCGCCCTGCTGCCGCTCACGGCGCTCGCCGTGGCAGGATTGGCACTGCGTCTCGATCGCCCTGCCACGCTCGGCACGCCTGCTTCCGTCCGGTCGTGACATCAGCCGGCAAAGCCAGACCGCTTTCGACATCCCTTCCTTCCACACCAGCAGGAGCAGAAAAATGGACTATCGACGTCTCGGCGCATCGGGCCTGAAAGTGCCGGCGCTGTCATTCGGCGCGGGAACTTTTGGCGGCTCCGGCCCGCTGTTCGGCGCCTGGGGCAACAGCGACGCCACGGAGGCGCGGCGGCTGATCGACATCTGCCTCGACGCCGGCGTCAACCTGTTCGACACCGCCGACGTCTATTCGAACGGCGCTTCGGAACAAGTGCTTGGCGAAGCCATCAAGGGCCGCCGCGATGCCGTGCTGATCTCGACCAAGACCTCTCTGCCGATGGGCGACGGGCCGGCCGACTACGGCTCGTCGCGTTCGCGGCTGATCAGATCGGTGGAAGACGCCCTGACGCGTCTCGGCACCGACTACATCGACCTCTTGCAGCTGCATGCCTTCGACGCCGGCACGCCGATCGAGGAGGTGCTGTCGACGCTGGACGAGCTCGTGCGCGCCGGCAAGCTGCGCTATGTCGGCGTCTCCAACTTTTCCGGCTGGCAAGTGATGAAGTCGCTTGGCCTGGCCGACAGGCACGGCTACCCGCGCTATGTCGCGCATCAGGTCTACTATTCGCTGGTCGGCCGCGACTATGAGTGGGAGCTGATGCCGCTTGGCCTCGACCAGGGCGTCGGCGCCCTGGTGTGGAGCCCGCTCGGCTGGGGCCGCCTGACCGGCAAGATCCGCCGTGGCCAACCTCTGCCGGAAAAGAGCCGGCTGCACGACACGGCAAGTTTCGGGCCGCCGGTCGGCGACGAGCATCTCTACCGCGTCATGGATGCCCTCGACGCGGTGGCCGAGGAGACCGGCAAGAGCGTGCCGCAGATCGCCATCAACTGGCTCCTGCAGCGCCCGACCGTGTCCTCGGTCATCATCGGCGCCCGCAACGAGGAGCAGCTGCGCCAGAACCTCGGCGCCGTCGGCTGGACATTGACGCCGCAGCAGATCAGGGAACTCGACGCGGCGAGCGAAGTCACCGCGCCCTACCCGTATTTCCCCTATCGCCGCCAGGAAGGTTTCGCCAGGCTTAACCCGCCGGCGGTCTGAGCGGAACAACCCTCAGATCAACAACAGTCGGCGGCTCTCAGGCCGCCGCTTTTTTCAATGCAGCACGAATTCGCCGTCGACCTTGCGCCATTCGTTCGGCGCGATCAGCTTCTGGTGCGTGTAGCTGACTGAATGCAGTGGCCCGTCGAGCCGGGCCTTCCAGAACTCAATGAACCGGATCAGCACCGGAAACTTCGGCGCCAGGTCGTAATCCTGCCAGATGAAGCTCTGCAGCAGATGCGGATGGTCGGGGAAATGATAAAGAATCTTGGCCGTGGTCAAGCCGTAGCCTTTGAGCATCAGGTCCATTTCGGAATGGTCGCGCATGGCGGTCCCCAGGTTGATTCTCCTTTCCTCCCAACGTTGGATTGTGCGCGCCGTTGCTTAACTGTCTATTGATTTTTCCTGATCGCAAGGGGGTTTTCCGCGCAAAAACATGCAGTTAGCAGCGACCTTTGTCGAGTGCTGACAGCGCCGGAGAGTGCCCCTGCGGCATCCCGCCACGCGAATCCAACGTCTAATGTTGCCGTTACCGCGGAACTGGTAATAATGCCGCCGAATTCGCGGCCCCGTCGCCGTGATCCCCGCCGGCGTTTCAAGCCGGCGGTTTGGTTCGGGAGGAAAGTGAAAAATGTCCGATGTGCATGTCCATCGCGTCCAGCCGGCGTGGAAGAAGAACGCGCTGATCGATAATGACACCTACCTGAAATGGTACGCCGACAGCGTCAAGAATCCGGACAGGTTCTGGGGCAAGCACGGCAAGCGCATCGACTGGTTCAAGCCCTACAGCAAGGTCAAGAACACCTCCTTCGACGGCAAGGTCTCGATCAAATGGTTCGAGGACGGGCTGACCAACGTCTCCTACAACTGCATTGACCGGCACCTGAAGAAGCGCGGCAACCAGACCGCCATCATCTGGGAAGGCGACAACCCCTACGACGACAAGAAGATCACCTACAACGAGCTCTACGAGCATGTGTGCCGGCTCGCCAACGTGATGAAGAAGTACGGCGTCAAGAAGGGCGACCGCGTCACCATCTACATGCCGATGATCCCGGAAGCCGCCTATGCGATGCTCGCCTGCACGCGTATCGGCGCCATCCATTCGATCGTCTTCGGCGGCTTTTCGCCGGACGCTCTGGCCGGCCGCATCGTCGACTGCGAATCGACCTTCGTCATCACATCCGATGAAGGCCTGCGCGGTGGCAAGGCCATTCCGCTGAAGGAGAATACCGACAAGGCGATCGACATCGCCGCGAAGAACTTCGTCATGGTGAAGAACGTCCTCGTCGTGCGCCGCACCGGCGGCAAGATCGGCTGGGCACCGGGACGCGACGTCTGGTACCACGACGAGGTCGCGACGGTGAAGGCAGAGTGCAAGCCGGAGAAGATGAAGGCGGAAGACCCGCTGTTCATCCTTTACACATCCGGTTCGACCGGCAAGCCGAAGGGCGTGCTGCACACCACCGCCGGCTACCTCGTCTACGCGTCGATGACGCACCAATATGTCTTCGACTACCATGACGGCGACGTCTACTGGTGCACCGCCGATGTCGGCTGGGTCACCGGCCACAGCTACATCGTCTACGGTCCGCTCGCCAACGGCGCCACCACGCTGATGTTCGAAGGCGTGCCGAACTATCCGTCGCAGGCCCGCTTCTGGGAAGTCATCGACAAGCACAAGGTCAACATCTTCTACACCGCGCCGACGGCATTGCGCGCACTGATGGGCGCAGGGGACAGCCATGTCACCAAGACCTCGCGCAAGTCACTGCGCGTGCTGGGTTCGGTCGGCGAGCCGATCAATCCGGAAGCCTGGGAGTGGTATTTCAACGTCATCGGCAACGGCAAGGTGCCGATCGTCGACACCTGGTGGCAGACCGAGACCGGCGGCATCCTGATCACGCCGCTGCCGGGTGCGACCGACCTCAAGGCGGGCTCGGCGACGCGACCCTTCTTCGGCGTCCAGCCGCAGCTGGTCGACGGCGAAGGCAAGGTGCTGGAGGGTGCCGCCGACGGCAATCTCTGCATCACCGATTCCTGGCCTGGCCAGATGCGCACCGTCTATGGCGATCATGAGCGCTTCGAGCAGACCTATTTTTCCACCTACAAGGGCAAGTACTTCACCGGCGACGGCTGCCGCCGTGACGCCGACGGCTATTACTGGATCACCGGCCGCGTTGACGACGTCATCAACGTCTCCGGGCATCGCATGGGCACGGCGGAAGTCGAATCCGCGCTCGTCAGCCACGACAAGGTTTCCGAAGCCGCCGTCGTCGGTTACCCCCACGACATCAAGGGCCAGGGCATCTATTGCTACGTCACGCTGATGGCCGGAGCGCCGCCCAGCGAGGAGCTGCGCAAGGAGCTTGTCGCCCATGTCCGCAAGGAGATCGGCGCCATCGCTTCACCCGACAAGATCCAGTTCGCGCCCGGCCTGCCGAAGACGCGTTCCGGCAAGATCATGCGCCGCATCCTGCGCAAGATCGCCGAGGACGATTTTGCCGCGCTTGGCGACACCTCGACGCTGGCCGATCCAGCCGTCGTCGACGACCTGATCGCCAACCGGCAGAACAAGAAGGATTGATGCGCGACGAGGCTTTGCTGGGCACTGTCAGCGAGCTCTGGCGCTATCCGGCGAGTTCGCTTGCCGGCGAGCGGCTGGATGCAATCTCGATCGAGGTCGAAGGCATCGCGGGCGACCGCATGTTCGGCCTGGTCGACGCCTCCGACAATGAGATCGCACGGCCGGATCGAGATGCGAAATGGCATAACGTGCCTCGCATCAGGACCCGGCTGACACGCAACCGCGAACTCGAAGTTGCCGTGCCGGGCGGCGAATGGCTGCCGGCCCCCGGCGCCGAAAGCGATCGGTCGGTATCGGACTATCTCGGCTTCGAAGCCTCGATCCGGCCGTTTCGCAGGGAGTACGCTGCCGTCGGCTACTCCGGCCCGCTGACGGCGGAACGCTATCGCAAGGCCCCGATCCATCTTCTGACCACGGCGTCGCTGGCGCGGCTGAAGGCGCTGCATCCGGAGGGCACCGCCGACCCGCGTCGCTTCCGACCCAATATCGTCGTCGACATGGCTCCGGTGGAAGGCTCGTTTCCGGAGACGGAATGGATCGGCCGCAGGCTCGCGATCGGCGAATTGCTGTTGACCATCTCAGAGCCCTGCCGCCGTTGCGGCTTCACCATCATCGGCCAGGATGGCTTCGACCACGACCCGGCGATCCTGCGCAATCTGGTTCGCCACAACGCGCACAATCTCGGCGTCTACTGCACGGTCGATCGGCCGGCCAACGTCGAGGTCGGCGACGCGATGCGCTTCCTGTAAGCTATCGGTACAGATCCGCCCGCGTCGGCGGCAGGCCGCTCGAGCCGCGCGCGCGCCTGGTGGCGACAGTCTGGAAAATCTGCGCCGAAGCGCGTTCGAAGGTGATCGAACAGCCGGTCAGGTAGAGCAGCCACAGACGCGCCTTGGCCTCGCCGACCTCGGCGATCGCCTCGTCGAATCGTGCATGAAGGCGCTCGGCCCACAGCCTGCAGGTGCGCGCATAATGCTCGCGCAGATTCTCGACGTCGTGGACGAGGAAGCCATGCGCCTCGAGATTGCCGAGCGTCATGCCGATCGTGTCGAGTTCACCGCCGGGGAAGATGTATTTGATCAGCGCCTTGTATTCCGGCCCCTTGCGCAGGGTCTTCTTCATGTCGCCCTTGCTGCGCCTGGTGATGGCGTGATGCAGATAGATGCCGCCTGGCTTCAGCAGCCGGTGGATGGTGGAGAAGTAGGCGGCATGGTTGGCGAGCCCCAGATGCTCGAACATGCCGATCGACGATATCTTGTCGAAGGTGCCAGTGAGCTCGGCGTAGGATTTTATCTCGATGGTGATCTTGTCCTCCAGCCCCTCGGCGCGAATGCGCTCACGGGCGAGTTTCGTCTGGGCTTCAGACAGCGAGACGCCGTGGCCGGTGACGCCGTAATTTTTCGCGGCATGGATCAGCATCGCTCCCCAGCCGCAGCCTATGTCGAGCAATCTTTCGCCGGGCTTCAGCCGCAGCTTGCGGCAGATATGGTCGAGCTTGTCGGCCTGCGCCTCGTCGATGCCGTTGGCGAAATCCTTGAAGTAACCGCAGCTGTAGACCATGCGTTCGTCGAGGAAGAGCCGATAGAAGGCGTTCGAGATGTCGTAGTGATGCTGGATCGCCTCCTTGCTCGATCCGCTGACGAAAGGGTTTCGTCCGGCAAGATCGACCCGCGTTGTCATCTGCTTTCTCGAAAACAGAACGGCGGGCAAGTCGCGCAGGATCGCCAGCTTCGGCAATGCCTTGAGTTTCGACCTGAGCTTGCCTTGCGAAGGCAGGGCGTAGAAATCAAACAGTGATCCGTCTTCGATATCGACCGCCTTGGAAATCCACATCTCGATCAGCGTCGAGAAGGAGGGGCGGCGAATGATCTGCCAGGCAATATCCTGGTCGTTGATTGTGAGCACCGGACCGGTGGCTGGGCCAATCCGCTCGCCGGTCCAGAGCTTGACCGCAAAGCCCGGCTTCAGCGTTTCAACGACCGTTCGAACGATCCGCGCGGCCTTGTCGGTGGCGTCCATGCTTCCTCCCGAAGCGAGTGCAGCAATGTTGTCTCTTTGCCCCTGAACTGCAAGCCGGCGCGTCTTGAAAGACACACCACCCGGCTTTTTGAGGGTGATGCCTTGCCATTTTCCAAATGAGACCCCATCATCTGTGCGTGTTCAACAAATCGAAAGGAGGTGATCCGATGTCGAGTGATTTCGTTTTCCAGAACGTGGCCTCAGCGGATTGCACTTTCGGGAAGCAGTCTTCCCGTTAAGGCGCGAGATGCGCGGCGGGTGACCTTATGGGTCGCCGCTAGAGGCCGCGCCATGGACGGAAACACGGAAGGCCGCCGGCTTCGAAAGAAGCGGCGGCCTTTTCCTTTTGGGCCGAACTCTATTTCGTCAACGCCAATGTCTCGATGTTCCGGGCGATTGTCTGGAAGGCCGTATCCAATTCGACGCCGTCGGCGGCCTGGTAGAAGTGCTTGACTGAACCCGTATCGGGGCTGGCACAGGTCTGCAGTGTCGTGACGGCATTGGTCTCATCGAGTTTGAAGCCGATCGTGAAGATTTCTATGCCTTTGTTGCGCATGGCGGCGCAGAGCTTTGTCGCCGCAGTGCGGGTCGCTTCCTTGCCGGCATCGTTATAGACACCGTTCACGCTGGTGGCATCGAAATAGGACAGGTTGAATTCGCCGTCCGTCATAAGGATCGCGTACTTGCCAACTTTCTTCGGATCAGCCTTGGCGGGCCGTTGCGAAGCGTTGAGCACGCTGCCCCAGCTTTCCGAAAGCATGTACCAGGTCCACTGGACGCCGATATGGCCGGCCGTGCCGCCCGAAGCGACAAGATCCTTGATGACGTTCTTGAGCGTGGCGGCGTCGGCCGTCAAAGGCACGAGCGCGGCGACTGGGCAAGCGGCGGTGCGTGTATTCGTGGCAAAGCCCGACAGCAGGTAGTCCCGATTGACCATGCTGGAGTCGGGACCCGCGTCCGAATACTGATCGACACCCTTGCGTTCGGTGGCGCAGTTGTCCGGGCGCGGCGAAGCAGAGGCAAGCTGGGCGCTTGCATTGCCGGGCGCCTGCTTGCGCTCGCTGGCGTTGGCTTCGACGTAGACGCTACTGACCGCAAGCTGACCGGCATTGACCGAATTGGCATAGGGCACGATGGAAACGCGTACCCTTGGCTTGCTGGGATCCTGACCACCCAGGAAACTGTCCACCGCATTGCTCGCCGCCGCCCTCAGGTCCTTGATCTTCTGACCCGCCATCGAACCGGTCACGTCGAGCATCATCGCCACTTCGATGGTCTTGTCCGAATAGAGCGCCGTCGTCGAGGCGGCGACGCGTTTCATGTCGCCCATGCCAAGAATCGGGAAGAACAAGGCGACATCGACATGGACGTCCGCCTGGACCGTCTTGGCGTTCTTGTCGAGCGTCAGCTTGTCCAGCACGATCTGGTCAGCCTGCAGGATGCCTGCCTGGCTGTTGGCGTCGAGAAAGGCCTGCACAGATTTGTTGGCATCGGCTTCCTTGATGACGCCGGTCGTCAGATCGCGCGCCGTCGACGTCACGGCGGCGTCGACCACGCCCTGCAGGCTCGATTTGGCATTGTAGAGCTGTGATACGTTGACGGAAAAGCCAACACCGAGCGACAAGACCGATGCGGCAAGGCTGAACAGGACCGCGAAATTTCCACCGCGATGTCTGGCGAAACCGCCGACCGCGTGGACAAGACCCCCGTAATTCCGCATCCAACAGCCTCCGCATGCCTCGGCCTTATCGCCGCAGGGAGGGCAATGCAGGATTCCAGCCGGGTGACGACGCTACGCCCCACCAGGTGAGAGGGTTCACAAGCAACGCATTGTTTTTGCTTGGTTTCGGACTGCAGGATGGTGAACAACTGGTAAACAGAAAGCCATCGCCGCTCCGGCGTTCTACGAGCCGCTTACCATGATCGACCCAGGGATCGCGAAATACCCGATGACGTCCCGTTGCGGCACGCGGCTTGTGTGCCGAAGCGGGCCAGCTGTCCCGAAGCCGCAGGACCAAAAAAATCGCGTTCGAACGAACTCGGTGCAGGTGCCAACCGCCGGAGACTAGGCCAGCATCCGCGCGCTGGCCGTCCTGTCGACGCCGTGATAGGGCGGGTTGAACAGATTGCTGTCCTGTTCGTAGGTCCATACCTTGAAGAGGTTGAGCCGATGCTGGCCGAAGCTGTGCAGCAGCGGCACGTCGGTCGCATCGCGGCCGCGCGCGATGACGACGCGGCCGATCCTCGGCGTGTTGTGGCGGGCATCGAATGTGTACCACTTGCCGTCGAGGAACACTTCCAGCCAGGCCGAGAAATCCATCGGCGCCGGATCGATCGGCACGCCGATGTCACCGAGATAGCCGTTCACGTAGCGCGCCGGAATGTTCATGCAACGGCAGAGCGTGATCGCCAGATGAGCGAAGTCGCGGCAGACCCCGACCCGCTCCTCATGCGCCTGTGCGGCCGTGCGGGTCGAACGGGCATAGCCATAGCCGAAGGACAGGCGGTTGTGGACATAGTCGACGATCGCCTGCACCCGTGCCCAGCCGGGCGGCAGATGGCCGAACAGTTGCCAGGCGAGATTGCTGAGATGATCGGTCTCGCAATAGCGGCTGCCCAGGAGATAACCAAGGACCTCGTCGGGCAATTCCGCCACCGGCACTTCCCTGGCCAGCGTATTGACCTCGTCGGTCTCGCCGCTGTCCTCGACGACGGCATCGTAGAGGATGCGAAAGCCGCCGGCGGGCGCCGTGAAGCGACGGCAGGCATTGCCGTGGAGGTCATGGTAGAGCCTGGTCGGCACCGAAGGCGATGTCAGCACGCGCGTCTGCCGCTTGATGTCGGCCTGCCTGTCCTTGTGGATCTCAAGCAGGGAAATCACCGGGATAGCCTCGGCGCATTCGATGGCGATTTCGTAGCCGAGCCGGATCAGCATCGCGGGTCCCCTTCGATCGTCGTGGAAAACAGTTTTGCTCAAACGCGGGAGGGGTGCCGTAGTTCCCTAGGCCGATTGAAAAGTCCTGCCCGCGCCTTCCCATGCCCGCGCCTTGACGTTACGGTTGGGCCTTCCCTCGACACGTTCCCCCCGATTCAAGGAAAACCATGTTCGCAGGCAGAAAATTCGCCGCCTTCCTCTTCGATATGGACGGCACGCTCATCAATTCCATCGCATCGGCGGAACGGGTGTGGAGCAATTGGGCACGGCGGCAGGGCTTGGACGTCGCAGCCTTCCTGCCAACGATCCATGGCGTGCGGGCGATCGAGACGATTACCCGCCTGGCACTCCCAGGAGTCGATCCGGCATATGAAGCCGATCTGCTGCTGAAGGCCGAAGCCGCCGATCTGGATGGCATTGTTCAGATCGCCGGCGCTGCGGCGTTTCTCAACTCGCTGCCGCCTGAACGCTGGGCGATCGTGACTTCCGCGCCACGCGAACTGGCGCTGTTGCGCATGGTCGCTGCCGGCATTCCCATCCCTTCCATCCTCGTCGCGGCGGAAGATGTTTCCCGTGGCAAGCCAGCGCCCGATTGCTTCCGGCTCGGCGCGAACCGGCTCGGCTTCGATGCGCGTGATTGCCTCGTATTCGAGGATGCTCCGGCCGGCATAGCGGCGGCCGAGGCCGCGGAGGCCGCGGTCATGGTGATCAACGCCACGCACCAGCATCCGCTGCCCACGCAACATGCCGCGATCGCTGGTTACGAAACGATCGGCATCACCATCGACGAGCGTGGCTGGATCGCGCTGGAGCCGCAGCGCAGCGCCGCCTAGAGCATGATCCCGAAAAGTGGAATCCGGTTTTCGGGAAAGATCATGTTCAAACAAAGAGATAGAGCCCCATCCCGATCCCATCGGGATGGAACAGGCCCTAGACCAGGCGCTAGAAATCGCTGGTCAACCCCTTCACCTCCCAGTCGCCATAACGGCCGGGTTCCTTGCCGCCACGGCCGCCGATTTCCTTCGGCATCGCTGCTTCCTTCTGGCGATAGTCTTGCCGCCGTGCCTCGGCCTCGGCCAGCGCGCGGCGCGCGGCCGGCGTCAGTTTTTTTTGCGGCGCGTCGCCGCCTTGGCCGGCAGGCGTTTTACTGGTTTCGTCGTTCATGCGATATTTCCGGCGGATTGAAACGGGACCTGGCGTTTCCCATCATATAGCGATGAACCCGCGACGATCGACCCCTTTTTGCCACCCTCTGGACAGGAGCAGACGATGAACACACTTCGCACCGCCATGCTTCTTGCCGCGATGACCGCGCTGTTCATGGGTGTCGGTTTCCTGATCGGCGGATCGGGCGGCATGATGATCGCCCTGGTGATCGCCGCCGGCACCAATCTGTTCAGCTACTGGAACGCCGACAAGATGGTGCTGTCGATGAACCGCGCTGTCGAGGTCGGCGAAAAAAACGCGCCCGAATACCACGCGATCGTCCAGGGCCTCGCCGAGCGTGCCGGCCTGCCGATGCCGAAGACCTACCTGATCGACAATCCGCAGCCGAACGCCTTCGCCACGGGCCGCAACCCACAGAATGCGGCGGTCGCCGCCTCCACCGGCCTTTTGCAGGCACTGACGCATGAGGAAGTTGCCGCGGTGATGGCGCATGAACTCGCTCACGTCCAGCATCGCGACACGCTGACGATGACGATCGTGGCAACCTTTGCCGGTGCCATCTCGATGCTCGGCAATTTCGCCTTCTTCCTCGGCGGCAATCGCGACAACAACAACCCGTTCGGCTTTGTTGGCGTGCTGGCGGCTATGATCGTGGCGCCCTTTGCCGCGATGGTCGTGCAGATGGCGGTCAGCCGTACCCGCGAATACGAAGCCGACCGGCGCGGTGCCGAAATCTGTGGACACCCGCTCTGGCTGGCGTCAGCGCTTGACAAGATCGCCCGCGGCGCCGAACGCATTCCCAACCTCGATGCCGAGCGCAACCCGGCAATGGCCCACCTCTTCATCATCAATCCTCTCTCCGGCGAGCGCATGGACAGTCTGTTCTCCACCCACCCGAGCACCGAGAACCGCATCGCCGCCCTTCAGGCGATGGCGCGGCAGATGGCTGGCGCCGCCCAGGCCGCCCCGCGTCAGGCCCCGACACCACGGCAGGCGGACGAACAGCGGCCTTCGGGCCCATGGGACCAGGTCGCGCGGCCGGAGCAGCCGGCGGAGCCGGCCAAGCCGAAACCCAACCCGTGGGGCCGGAACCCGACCGGGCCCAGGGGCCGGTGGTCGTGAGCGTGGCGGACAGAGCACCACGACGCACGGTTTCAGGCGATCAGGAACACAATGCCGGCGGCGAATTCGTCGCCGGTCTTGCCGCGCGCAAAGCGGCGGCGCGCCTGCTTGCCGCCGTCATCGATGCCAGGACGCCGCTCGACGGACTGACCGACCACGAAAACGGCCACCCGCAATACAAGGCGCTCGACCCGCGCGACCGTGGCCTGGTCCGCGCCATCCTGGTCACCGCGCTGCGCTATCGCATGACCATCACGGGGCTGCTGGCGCGACGCCTGGAAAAGTCGCTGCCGCCCAACGCCACCGCACTGTCGCACATCTTGCACGTGGCGGCCGCGCAGATCCTGTTCCTCGACATTCCCGACAGCGCCGCCGTCGACCTGGCCGTGACCCACGCAAAGACCGATCCGCGCACCGTGCGCTTCTCCGGCCTGGTCAACGGCGTGCTGCGCACGCTGGCCCGCGCCAAGGAAACCGAGCTGCCTGCCGCGCTTGCCGCCACAGACGAAGCGCCAAAATGGTTTTCCGACCGGCTGAAGGCCGCCTACGGTACGGAGAAGGCCAGACAGATTCTCGCCGCGCATCGGCACGAGGCGCCTGTCGACTTCTCGGTCAAGGCCGATCCCCAGCTCTGGGCCGAACAGCTCGGCGGCATCGTCCTGCCGACCGGTACGGTGCGGGTGGAGAAGCTTGCTGGTCCCGTCACCGAATTACCGGGCTTTGCCGAAGGCGCCTGGTGGGTTCAGGATGCGGCGGCCAGCCTTCCGGCAAGGCTGTTCGGCGATGTCAGGGGCCTGCGCGTCGCCGATCTCTGCGCCGCCCCCGGCGGCAAGACCGCGCAATTGATTCTCGCGGGCGCCAAGGTCACCGCGGTCGACACTTCGAAGAACCGGCTGGCGCGGCTGGCGCAGAATCTCGACCGCCTCGGCCTGTCCGCCGACATCGTCCAGGCTGATCTGCTCAAATACCAGCCGGAAGAGCTGTTCGACGCCGTTCTTCTCGACGCGCCCTGCTCGTCGACCGGCACGGTGCGCCGGCATCCCGACGTGCCATGGACCAAGACGGCGGCCGATGTCGAAAAGCTCGCGGACCTGCAACGCAGGCTGCTCGCCCGCGCCGTCACCCTCGTCAAGCCCGGCGGCAGGATCGTCTTTTCCAACTGTTCGCTCGACCCGCTCGAGGGCGAAGACCTGCATCGCGCCTTTCTCGAGGCGACAGCGGCGGTCGTCGACGATCCGCTGCGGCAAGGTGAGATTGCCGGCATCGATCCGTTCCTGACGCTGCAAGGCACGCTGCGCACGACGCCCGCCGATCTCGACCTCGGCGCGCCGGAACGCTCGGGGCTCGATGGCTTCTTCGCCGCCCGCATGCGTCGAACATCCTAGAGCATGTCGTCCAGACTCCAGTGGTTCGCCCACCGTGCGTCGATTTCGTCATCGACGTTTTGAAAACGGATGTCCGTGGACAGCCGGATTCGCCCGTCTGGGCTCTGGTTGGTCGCCGAGGCATGGATCATGTAGGGCGAGTGAAGCACGACGTCGCCCGCCTCGAAATCCGCGATCAGCCAACGCGAATCGAACCGCTCGGCCATTTCGGGCAGATCTCTCGACACCCAGCCGCCCTCGGTCATGTTGCGGTTGTAGGCGCTGATCCGTTCCTGGGGATCCAGGCCGGCATTGTTCTCGTTGAACCGGGCTTCCATGCCGGCGCCGATCGCATGCGACCCCTCGAGATAGACGAGGCCGCCCATATCGACTGAAATGTCGCCCAGGGGTATCCAGGCCGTAACGATACGGCTGGTGCCGCCGCGCAGATAGACAAGATCGTAGTGCGCCGGCGTCGCGACAGGCGATCCCGGCTGGGTGAAACGCATGATCTTTCGCTTGTGCAGGTAGGACAGCCCGCCCAGGAATTCGTCCATGAATCGGGACAAGAGCGGTTGCGCGCAAAAGCCTTCATAGGCAGCCGAACGGACCAGCGACATGATGCGGCGATCGGCCAGTTGCCGGTCGAATGCGCCGGCCGCCGCTATGCCGAGCGCGGGATCGAGCCCAGGCCTGACCAACCCGGTATCCGCCAGATGCGAAAACACCCAGCCGCGAAAATCGATCACGCAGCTGCGTGGCAACAGGCCTTTTAGCCAGACATAGCCTTGCATCCCATAGAGATGGCGAATGGTCTCGATGCCGGCGGACGGATCGGTCGGGGTGAGATATCCCAACCGGTTCGTCGCCGTCGACAGCACCTTGCCGTTGGCCGCAAGGGCGACTGGGGGAACGTCTTGCAATGTTGATTTTGCCTGCGATATCGACATTTCAATCACCCATGGCTTCCAGCCTGGGCTGACAATGCCCTATTGTGCCGGCCAGTGCCCATGAACAGAAGATTCAACCTGGACTTTTCGCTCATGCCTGACCGCCAATTGGCATTGTACCGGTCGCCCTCGGCCGCGATGGGCGGCTTGTCCGTGACCGGTGTCGGTCGCCATCGTGTCGAGCAAGCCATTGTCGGGCGAAGGCTGCCGGATTTTGCCGTGGTGCTGGTGGAGCAAGGCAAGGGCTGGCTGGAAACCAGGGCCGCGGGCAAGCAGGCGATCGCGGCGCCCAGCCTGTTCTGGCTGTTCCCCGGCAAAGCGCATTCTTATGGGCCGGACGAGTCGGGATGGACCGAGCGCTGGGCGCTCTTCGAAGGTGCCATGACGCGGGATTTCACGCGCATGCGGCTGATCGCCGAACAGGCGCCGGTCGTTCGGCTGTCCGACCTCGGCGACATGCAGCGGCTGTTTGACCGGCTGTATGCCGAGCTGTCCCCGGATACCGCGCTAAGTCAGGCGGAGGCCGCTGCCACCGTGCATCGATTGGTCGTGCGGGCCGCCCGGCAGGCGATTGGCTGGGGCAACAGCGAAAGCCATCCCGATTTTCAGCGCGCCGTCGAGGAACTGCGCAATCGCGCGGTCGAACCGCTTGACTTCAAGGCGTTCGCCGCGAAATTCAGAATGTCGCCGGCGACCCTGCGCCGCAAGTTCGCACTGCATACCGGGCTGTCGCCCAAGGCATTCCAATTGCGTATCCGGCTCGACCTCGCCAAGCAATTGCTGGTGACCACCGATTCACCCGTCGAGGCGGTGGCCATGGCGGTCGGCATACACGATGCCTTCTATTTTTCCCGGCTCTTTCGCAATCGTGAGATGTGTTCGCCCAGTGAATTTCGATACCGCCACACGAGGAAATGAACAGCGACGCGAGCACCCATATGATCCCGGAAAGGCTTGACTTTTTTGGGGTCGATGATGCCGCCTGAGAGTGAAGCCCTTCACCTTGGCGGAATCCGCCTTCGCATAAGTTCTTGAATCATATAAGCTTGAGCTTGGGGTAGAGGACGACCAGGAGGGGTTTTGGCACTGGCTGCCAGCAGCACGACGCGTCTATGGACGCTTGTCGCGAAGGAGTTCTGGCGCAAAACGCGCCGGCGCCTGCGTGCCGGGCCGGTCTATCGCTGGCGCTATTCCGGCCGCACGCCGGAGCGTGTGCTGATCGCGCCGCCGGACCTGCGCCTTGCCGACCCGCAGATCGCGCTCGAGATTTACTACGGCCGCTACCCCTTGTCGGGGCACCTGGTCGAGACCGGCGGCAAGTCGCCTTTCCAGATCAACGTACCCAACCACGGCTGGCAAAAGACGCTGCATGGCTTTCGCTGGTTGCGCCACATGCGCGCCGCCGGCACCGAGCTTGCCGCCGCCAACGCCCGCGCGCTGGTCGCCGACTGGATCGCCATGCATGGCAGCCATATTTCCGGCGTTGCCTGGGAGCCCGGCACGACGGCCAAGCGCATCATCGCCTGGCTGCAGCATTCCTCTGTCGTGTTGCAGGGCGCCGAGTTTCCCTTCTATCGCGCCTTCCTGAAATCGCTCGCCATGCAGATCCGCTACCTCAGGTCGATGGCGCGCGAGATGCCGGACGGCAAGGACCGGCTGCGCGCCCGCATCGCGCTGGCCTTCGCCGCGTTGTCCTTGCCGGCACCGGCATCGGCACTGCGCGGCGCCACCCGCAACCTCGCCGAGGAACTCGACCGCCAGATCCTCGCCGACGGCGGACACATCTCGCGCAATCCGATGGCGGTGCTGGAAATCCTCGCCGACCTTTTGCCGCTGCGCCAGACCTATGCCAACCAGGCGGAAACGCCGCCGCAGGCGCTGATCGGCGCCATCGACCGCATGCTGCCGGCGCTGCGCTTCTTCCGCCACCAGGACGGCAGCCTCGCCCGCTTCAACGGCATGGGCGCCACCATCCACGACCGCATCGCCACCATCCTGCGCCACGACGACACCGCCGGCGCACCGCTCTTGCATGCGCCGCATTCGGGCTATGAGCGCCTGTCGATGGGTGGCGTCACCGTCATCGCCGACACCGGCCTGCCGCCGCCGGTCGACGTGTCCAACGCCGCGCACGCCGGATGCCTCGCCTTCGAACTGTCGTCCGGCCGCCAGCACTACATCGTCAATGCCGGCATCGACACCTATGGCGCCGCCGAGTTCCGGCCGCTGGCCCGCGCCACGGCCGCGCACTCGACCGCCACCATCAACGACACCTCGTCGGCACGCTTCAGCCATTCGCTACGCGTCAACGACCTGCTCGGTTCGCCGTTGATCGGCGGCCCGCAGCACGTCCCATGCAAGCGCACCGACCAGAAGGGCGTTCAGGGTTTCATCGCCCGCCACGATGGCTATGTCGCCCGCTTCGGCTTCCTGCATGAGCGCGAGCTGAAACTGTCGACGAATGGCAACGTGCTGGCTGGCAGGGACCGGTTCCTGAGGCCGGGCAATGCCGCGATCCGCAACAACGGCCGCGATTTCATCACCATCCGCTTCCACGTCCACCCCGACATCGACCTGCTGCAGGACGAACACGATCGCCTGGTGCTGGCCGGAGATCAGGCCGACACCTGGGTGTTCACCTCCAGCGAAGTGGTGCCGGAGGTCGAGGAATCGATCTATTTCGCCGGCCTTGGCGGCCCGCGCCGCAGCCGGCAGATCGTGCTCGCCTTCAAGGCATCGGATGTTGCCGAGGTCCACTGGCAGCTGACGCGCACCAGCGTCGCCGGCTACCCGGAAAACAACTGACTGTGTCCGCCAGGACTGACCTTGCGGCTTGATTTCCTGATGTCATGTGCTACGGCGCGGACTTGCCCCTCCAGCCGTGAAAGGCCGCCAGCCCATGGCCGTCGCCGCCAAGAACATCCCCGCTCCTGACCTCGTTCCCGTCCGTCGCGCACTGCTCTCCGTTTTCGACAAGACCGGCCTCATCGATCTCGCAAGGGCGCTGGCGGCCGCCGGCGTCGAGCTGGTCTCCACCGGCGGCACAGCCAAGGCGATCGCCGAAGCCGGCATGGCCGTACGCGACGTTTCCGAGCTCACCGGTTTTCCCGAGATCATGGATGGCCGCGTCAAGACGCTGCATCCTTCGGTGCACGGCGCGCTGCTTGGCGTGCGTGACGACCCCGAGCATGCCAAGGCGATGCGCGACCACAAGATCGAGCCGATCGATCTGGTCATCTCCAATCTCTACCCTTTCGAGGAAGTCCGCCGCTCCGGCGCCGACTATGCCGCGATCGTCGAGAACATCGACATTGGCGGCCCGGCGATGATCCGTGCCTCGGCCAAGAATCACGCCTATGTCGCCATCGTCACCGACCCCGGCGATTACGCCTCGGTGCTCAATGCGCTGGAGATGAATTTCGGCTCGCTGTCGCTGGATTTCCGCAAGAAGCTGGCGGCCAAGGCCTTTGCCCGCACCGCCAGCTATGATGCGGCGATCTCCGGCTGGTTCGCCGAGGCGCTCGAGATCGAGCATCCGACCTGGCGCGCCTTTGGCGGCAGGCTGGTCGAGGTGATGCGCTATGGCGAGAACCCGCACCAGAGCGCCGGCTTCTACGTCAACGGCGACAAGCGCCCAGGCGTCGCCACCGCACGCCAGCTTCAGGGCAAGCAGCTCTCCTACAACAACATCAACGACACCGACGCCGCTTTCGAACTGGTCGGCGAATTCGATCCGGACCGCTCCGCCGCCGTTGCCATCATCAAGCATGCCAACCCATGCGGCGTCGCTGAAGGCACGTCGCTGAAGGCAGCCTACGCCAAGGCGCTCGCCTGCGATCCGGTCTCGGCCTTCGGCGGCATCGTCGCCATGAACCGTATCCTCGACGCCGAGGCCGCCGAAGAGATCGTGAAAACCTTCACCGAGGTCATCATCGCGCCCGGCGCCACCGACGAGGCGGCGGCAATCGTCGCGGCGAAGAAGAACCTGCGCCTGCTGGTCACCGATGGTTTGCCGGACCCGCGCACCCCTGGCACGACGGTCAAATCCGTCGCCGGTGGCATGCTCGTCCAGGGCAGGGACAATGCCGTCGTAGACGACCTCGAGCTGAAGGTGGTGACAAAGCGGGCGCCGACACCGGTCGAAATGGCCGACCTGAAGTTCGCCTTCCGCGTCGCCAAGCACGTCAAGTCGAATGCCATCGTCTACGTTAAGGGCGGAGCCACCGTCGGCATCGGCGCCGGCCAGATGAGCCGGGTCGATTCCTCGCGCATCGCCGCGCGCAAGGCCATCGACGCCGCCGAGGCAGCGGGCCTTGCCGAGCCGCTGACCAAGGGCTCTGTCGTCGCCTCCGACGCTTTCTTCCCGTTCGCCGACGGCTTGCTATCTGCGATCGAAGCCGGCGCCACCGCGGTTATCCAGCCGGGCGGCTCGATGCGTGACGACGACGTCATCGCCGCCGCCGACGAACACGGCATCGCCATGGTGTTCACGGGCGTGAGGCATTTCCGGCATTAGCTAGCGCCAGCACAGAGGCGTTCTGAGAATTCGCTCCGCTGAGTCGGATGGCGCGGGTTTCGAGAACCGGAGCGGAGCGGACGTTCAAGTCCGTGAGCACCGGAAGCACAGAAAACCGCGTCAGGCGGCCAGCGGAGTAGAATTGTCGAACGGCTCTTATTCCGCCGGCCGGTCCGCCGGATATGGCGTCCTGATCAGGATCGCCATGCCTATGGCCAGGAACAGGATGATCACCGCCATGCCGAGCCGAGCCGAGCCGCTGAGCGCGGTGATCGTCGCCACCAGGAATGGCGCCAGAAAGCTGGTTGCCCGACCGGCCAGCGCATAGATGCCGAAATAGCGGCCGGATTCCGCCGCCGTCACGCTGCGCGCCATGTAGGAACGCGACGACGCCTGCACCGGCCCGAAGGCCAGGCCGATCAACAGCCCGTACATGATGTAGGCCTTTTCGGCCGCCGTGCCGAACAGCCCGCCCGAATCGACCGTCGGCAGCTGTATCAGGCCGAGCAGCGTGAAGCCCGGACCGGTCGAGACGACGCCGATCGTGGCGACCGACAGCATCACCAGCGCAATCATCACCACCACCTTGGAGCCGAGTGCGGTATCGAGGCGCGCGGCGATCCAGCAGCCGAAGATGGCCACCACGTTGAGGATGATGCCGAACATGCCGATCTCGGTAATCGACCAGTGGAACATCGCCGCCGCGAAGGTGCCACCCAGCGCCAGCAGCGCATTGACGCCGTCCTGGTAGATCATGCGGGCGACGAGGAAGCGGAAGATGCCGCCGCGCCGGCGCACCTCGGCCAGCGTCGATTTCAGTTCCGACAGGCCTTCGCGCACCGCCGGCCCGATCGGGATGCCCCTGATGGCGTCCGGCGTGAAGAAGAACATGGGCAGGATGAACAGGAAGTACCAGCCCGCCGACAGCGGTCCGGTGGCCCTGGCATCCTCGCCAAGCTTCGGGTCGAGCCCGAACAGCGGGTCGATGCCGATGATCGTCTTGCCGGTTTCCGGCGAGCCGGCCATGCAAGTGACGACGAAGATCAGGGCGATCATGCCGCCGAGATAGCCGAGGCCCCAGGCAATGTTGGAGATCCGGCCGATCTCGCGTTTCGGCACCAGGCGCGGCATCATCGAATCGTTGAACACGGTCGAGAATTCCGCCGCTACCGAGGCCAGAGAAAACAAGGCCACGACCAGGAACAGGTTGGAGCCGGGTGCAGCGAACCAGAGCAGGGTCAGGCTGGTGATCTTGATCGCGGCGAAGAACGCGATCCATGGCTTGCGCGGTCCGGTCTGGTCGGCGATCGAGCCGAGGATCGGCGACAGCACGGCGATGACCAGCCCTGCCGCGGCGATGCCGTAACCCCAGACGGCCTGTCCGGTGTTCGGATCGCTCGCCATGCGCGAGACGAAATAGGGGCCGAAGATAAAGGTGGTGACGACGGTGAAGAACGGCTGCGCCGCCCAGTCGAAGAACATCCATCCCCAGATGCCACGCCCCGACGCCCGCTGCACTGCCACCTCGGTCATGTCCCCTCCGTCTTTTTGTTGACCATGATCCTGCCCGAAAACCGGCATCCACTTTTCGGAATCATGCCTGACGGAGCCCCGAAGCAGGGCGCCGTATCGCTCTATAGCGTAGTTCCCGCCGGCAATCTCGCCCGATCTGGCAGGCGATCATCGCGCGGACAGATCGCTCATCAGGCCGGATGCGACCGACAGCCGCGACACGGTGATGTCGCCGCCCTCGGTCAGCGCCTGCAGCCGCTCGCGGATGCGCGCCACCCGCTCGCCACCGGCCTCCAGCCACGCCGCCACCGGATCCGCCGCCTTGGCATGGCCGGTGAGCGCCGCCACCGCGATGCCACGCCTCGCCGAGCCGATCGTGTCGGTGGCGCGCGACAGCGCCAGCTGGTCATAGTAGTCGGAAGGCGTAATCGAACGCGCCGCGTCCTCGACGCGCGGGATGCGGAAGGCATCGCTGACCGCGAAGAACGCCTTCGCGGCGGCGACGATGTCGGCATTGGCCGTCCGCGCCGTCAGCGCGATGTCGGGGATCAGTTCAGCCACGTCGGTCAGCGCCAGCTGTTCGGCTAGCCCTTCCGGCGCGCCGCTCTTGAACAGGTCATGCCGCTTCTCCTCGATCCGCTCGCGCGAGAAGGCCGGCAGCAGCGAGGCGAGTTTCGGTTCCAGCGCCTTGCGTGCTTCCTGCAGTTCGGCGATGCGCTGGGCCAGCCCAGCCGTGCCGGCATCGTTCTTGAGATACCAGCCGCTGGTCACGTAGATCAGCCGGCTGACCGCCTGGTAGAGATCGAGCTGGACCTGTCCGTCGATGTGGTTGTCGAGCGCATCGATCTCGCGATAGAGCGCCGGCAAGGCAAATCCGTCGCGGACGACCGCGAAGGTGCGGACAACATCGGCGACACTGCGACCGGTCGCCTCCTGCAGCCGGTTGACGAAGGACGGTCCACCCCGGTTGACCAGGTCGTTGGCAACGACGCGGGCGATGATCTCGCGGCGCAGGCGATGGCCGTGGATCTCGGACGCGAATTTCTTCGCCATGCGCGCCGGGAAATAGTCCATCAGGTCGCGGTCGAAATGCGGTTCGTCCGGCGCGTCGCTGGCGACGATGTCGGAAAACAGCACGATCTTGGCGTAGGCAAGCAGCACGCCGAGCTCGGCCCTGGTCAGCGGTTCGCCGCGGGCTTCGCGCTCGGCAAGGGTCGCCGGCGACGGCAGCGTCTCCACGGTGCGATTGAGCAGGCCGCGCGCTTCCAGCGCCGTCATGAAGCGGCTCTGGTGAGCGATGTCGGCGAGCCCGCGCTTGCGGGCGATGGAAAGCGCCAGCGTCTGCTCGTAGTTGTTGGAGAGCACCAGTGCGCCGACCTCCCCGGTCATCTCGGAGAGCAACTTGTTGCGCGCCGGGCGTGTCAGCGATCCCTTGCGCATGGCGGATGCCAGCGCGATCTTGATATTGACCTCGACGTCGGAGCAGTTGACACCGCCCGAATTGTCGATGGCGTCGGAATTGCAGCGACCGCCGTTCAGGCCGAACTCGATACGCGCCCGTTGCGTCACGCCGAGATTGGCGCCCTCGCCGATCACCTTGGCGCGCACGTCGAGCGCCGTAATGCGGATGGCGTCGTTGGCGCGGTCGCCGACATCAGCATTGGTCTCGGTGGATGCCCTCAGATAAGTGCCGATACCGCCGAACCAAAGAAGGTCGACCGGCGCCTTGAGGATGGCGTTCAGGATCTCGACCGGCGACGCCGTGGTCTTGCCAAGGCCGATGGCCGCGGCGGCCGCTGCCGGCAAGGTGATCGACTTCTGGTTGCGCGAAACGATGACGCCGCCTTCCGACAGTTTCGTCTTGTCGTAATCCTGCCAGCTCGAACGCGGCAACGCGAACATGCGCTGGCGCTCGGCCAGCGACGCCGCCATGTCCGGATCCGGGTCGATGAAGATGTCGCGATGGTCGAAGGCGGCGATCAGCCGGGTCTTCTCGGACAGCAGCATGCCGTTGCCGAACACGTCGCCCGACATGTCACCGACACCGACGACGGTGAAGGGAGAGGTCTGGATGTCGCGGTTCATCTCGCGGAAATGCCGCTTGACCGCTTCCCAGGCGCCCTTGGCGGTGATGCCCATCTTCTTGTGGTCGTAGCCGGCCGAACCGCCGCTGGCGAAGGCGTCGTCGAGCCAGAAGCCATGGCTCTCGCTGATCGCGTTGGCGGTGTCGGAGAAGGTCGCCGTGCCCTTGTCGGCGGCGACGACGAAATACGGATCGTCCTGGTCGCGGCGCACCACGCCGGCCGGCGGAATGACCCCGTCGAGGCCGATATTGTCGGTGATCGACAAAAGGCTCGAAACATAGTTCTTGTATGCCGACGTGCCGGCTTCGAAAATGGCGTCGCGGCTGCCGCCCGCCGGCAGGCGCTTGGGGAAGAAGCCGCCCTTGGCGCCGACCGGCACGATGACGGCGTTCTTGACCTGCTGCGCCTTGACCAGGCCGAGCACCTCGGTGCGGTAATCCTGGGCACGGTCCGACCAGCGCAGGCCGCCGCGCGCCACGGGGCCGAAGCGCAGATGCACCCCTTCGACCTCGGAACCGTAGACAAAGATTTCCCGCCACGGCCGCGGCTCGGGCAAACCATCGACCGAGCGCGAATCAAGCTTGATCGCCAGCGACTGGCCCTTGTCTTTCGTATCGGCAACGAAATGATTGGTGCGCAGCGAGGCTTCGATCAGGTTGAGATAGCGGCGGATGATGGTGTCGTCGTCGATGTTGGGAACGTCTTCCAGCGCGTCCTTGATCTTGGCCTTGAGATGCTTGGCCGCCACGACGCCTTCCGTTTCGGCGGTCGGACCGAGCCGGGCGAGGAACAGGGCATGCAGGCCGCGCGCGATCTCGGGATAGCGATTGAGCGCCGCGGCGATGAAATCCTGGCTCTGCGGGATGCCCACCTGCTGCAGATAGCGGCCATAGGCGCGCAGGATGGTGATCTCGCCCGACCAAAGGCCGGCGGTCTGAGCAAGGCCGTTGTAGCCATCATTGTCGACGTCGCCGCGCCAGACGGCGAGGAATGCGTCCTCGAACAGCGCGCCATGATCGCCAAGGTCGATCGGCTTGCCGTAGCTGTTCTCGAGCTCCATGTCGTGGATGAAGACCATGCCAGGCTGATCCCTATTGATCATGCCGGGCTGATCACTATTGATCGTGCCGGTCGCGTCGTCGCCGACCTCGAAGGTGCGCTCGCTGATGACGCGGAAGCCGATGTTTTCCAGCACCGGCACCCGCCGCGACAGCGCCACCGGGCTGCCGTGGTGATAGATCTTCAGCGCCGCCTGATGCGGCTTCTGCTCGCCGTGACGGTAGTAGTCGATGGCGATCGGATTGCTGGCGCTGATGCTGGCGATGCGCCCGGCATCGACCAGCGCCACGGCTGGCGAGAAACTGTCGCGATAGCTTTCGGAAAACCGCGAGGCGATTGCCGACAGCGCCGGATCGGCGCCGGATTCGGCCGCTGTTTCGCGTAGCGCGTCCTCCCAGGTCCGCACGATGTCGCGGATCGCCGCCTCGATCGTCGCCTGCTCGATTTTCGGCGTCTTGCCGCCGGAGCGGCCGATGATGAAGTGAACGCGCGCCAGCCCGCCTTCCGGGAAAGCCGGATAGTATGCCGACAGCCGCCCTTCGAACACCGTCTTGAGATAGGCGCCGATCTTCTCGCGCACGACACTGTCGTAGCGGTCGCGCGGCACGAAGACGAGGATCGAGACGAAGCGGTCGAACTGGTCGGCGCGCACCAGTGCCCTGACGCGAGGCCGCTCCACCAGCCCCAGAATGGCCTCGGCGTGCTTGCGCAGGATCGGCACCGGGACCTGGAACAGTTCGTCGCGCGGATAGCTCTCCAGCACGTTGATCAGCGCCTTGCCGGAATGATCCTCCGGATTGAAGCCGGATTTGGCGATGATGGTTTCGGCCTTCGACCTGAGATACGGGATTTTCATCACCGAGCGCGTGTAGGCGGTCGACGTGAACAGACCGACGATGCGCAGTTCGCCCGAAAGCACCCCCTTGGCGGTGTAGGTCTTGACGCCGATGTAGTCGAGATAGATGCGGCGATGCACCACCGACTTGGCATTGGCCTTGGTGACGATCAGCGGCTCTGGCCCGTGCAGGAAGGCACGGATCTCCGGTGTCGTCGTCACAGCTTCGGTGCCGCGCCTGAGCACCAGCACGTCGGGATCGGCCAGGATGCCAAGGCCGGGCTTGTCGGAACGCTCCAGCATGCCGCTTTTCTCGCTGCCGGTGTACTTGAACTCGCGCATGCCGAGAAAGGTGAAATTGTCATCGCGCAGCCATTCCAGGAAGGCGATCGCCTCGGTGACGTTGGCCTTGTCGAGCGGCACCGGCGCGTAGCGGAATTCGGAGATCGCCTGGTCGAGGCGGGCCAGCATCGGCCTCCAGTCGGTGACCGCGGCGCGCACCTGGCCCAAAAGCTTCTTCAGCCGTCCGGCCAAAGCCTCGGCATGTTCGACGGAAAGCCGGCCGATATGGACATGAATAACGCTCAGCCGGTCGTGGGTGGTGTCGCTCTTGACGGAGCCGCCGTCGCCGAGGATTTCCTCGACGCCGCCCTTGCCATGTTTGACGACGATGACCGGATGGGTAACCAGCAGCGGCTCACCGGCAGCGTCGGTGATTTCGCCGAGGATGGAATCGAACAGAAACGGCATGTTGTCGTTGACGACGGTGATGACGGTCATCGGCCGGCCCTGGCGGACGACACCGGAATCGACATCGATGGCGACGACGCAATCACCCTTCTTGTGTCGCGCGACGGCGCGCCCGGCGAGATCCGCGGCGCGCACGAGGTCGGCCACGTCATAGGCGGCGATGTCTTCGGCAGGGGCTCGGGCCAGCAGATAATCGGCGAGCTTGCCGGACTTGTCTTCCCCCTTTACCAGGTTCTTTTTCGGCTGGCTTGCGGTTTTCAGGCTGGCCATGACGCTAATTCCCTCCCGTCACATGCTTTTGCGACTATGGTAGCAGATGACCGCTGTTTGGCGACAAAGGTTTGACGGCTTGCAAAGAAATATCGGAATTCGGCGGCAAGCCACCGCGTGATGAGGAGAAACACCCGATGACCGGCAAAATCACCGCGCTTGACCTCGGCAAGGCGAACCTCAGCGAAGCGACGAAAGCCTATTTCGCCAAATGCGAGGAGAAGCTCGGCCTCGTACCCAACGTGCTCCAGGCCTACGCCTTCGACGACAGGAAGCTTCGCGCCTTCACCGACATGTACAATGATCTGATGCTCGGAGAATCCGGCCTGTCGAAGCTGGAACGCGAGATGATCGCGGTCGTCGTCTCCTCCATCAACCACTGCTATTATTGCCTGACCGCGCATGGCGCGGCGGTGCGCCAGTTGTCCGGCGATCCGGCGCTCGGCGAGATGATGGTGATGAATTTCCGCGCCGCCGATCTTTCGCCCAGGCAGACCGCGATGCTCGAATTCGCGGTCAAGCTGACCGAGGATCCCGCGAAGATCGTCGAGGCCGACCGGGCGGCACTGCGCCATGCCGGTTTTTCCGACCGCGACATATGGGACATCGCTTCGACCGCTTCCTTCTTCAACATGTCGAACCGGGTAGCCGCGGCAATCGACATGCGGCCGAACGACGAATACCACGCGATGGCGCGGTGACGGCTCGGCGCTGCAACCCAACCGCGCCTATATTAGCTATTTCGCATTCTCGTTGCTTGTTTGCCGGTTTGGTCCGATGATCGGCGCGCGGCATGACCGCATGCCGGTTCGATGCCGCTGAACAAGGGAGGAGAACATGGCGAAGTTTCTCTACATCTATCACGGCTCCGGCAAGATGCCGACGAGCGAAGCCGAGCGGAAGGCGATGATGGACGCCTGGACAGGCTGGTTCGGAAAGCTTGGCTCGGCCGTCGTCGACAGCGGCAATCCGGTCGGCATGTCGAAGACCGTCCTGCCCGGTGGCAAGGTGGAGAACAATGGCGGCAGCAACCCGACCGGTGGCTACTCGATCATCGAAGCCAGGGATATCGACGATGCCGCCGAGAAGGCCAAGGGGTGCCCTATGCTGGCCATGCCCAACTGCAACGTCGAGATCGCGCCGATCATCAATATGATGAGCTGACGCCTCGCCTCAGGACCGTGCCGCGATCGCTGCGGCGGCACCCGCCATGGTGCCGGCGCTGACGCGGTTGGCGATCTTCATGGCGCGCTTGCTTTTCAACAGCTTGCGCGCCTGCGAGGCGGCGAGCACCCAGGCGAGATCAATGGCGACCAGCACCACGGCCATGGTCGCCGTCAGTTCGACCCAGCCGACGAGGCTGACCGAAGCGAGGTCGATGATGGTCGGCAAAAGCGCCAGGTAGAACATCATGATCTTGGGGTTGCCGAGCGTTACCGCCATGCCGGCGAAGAACAATTTGACGGCCGAATCCTCGCGCGGCATCTCGCCCTCGCGCGCCTCGACCGGCGCGGTCCACATCTTCCAGGCGAGGTAAGCAAGATACGCAACGCCAACCCATTTCACCACGACGAAGGCGAAATGGAAGGTCTGCGCCACGACAGCCAGCCCGAACACCGCCAGCGACAGCCAGATGCCCTCGCCGATCCACATGGCGAGCAGGAACGGGAACACATCGCGAAACCCCTTCGAGATGACCCGTGCGACGAGAGCCGCGATCGACGGACCGGGCGAGCCGGCGGCGACGAACAAAGCGGCGGCGAAGATCAGGAGCGAGGTGAGGTGCATGGCACTGCCTTTCAGCGGTTGAGCGGCGGACGATATCCGATCGACATCACCGCTTGCAATGTCGGGGTCGGCAGTCCCCGACCGGCTCAGCGTTCGGTCTTGCCCTTGACTGCCATGCCTGGCTTGCGTCAGGTCGATCTTGCCGAGAAGGCAGGAGGAGAAGTTTTCGTGATTGTGCAAAGTTGGCGCGCGATCGTTCGACGGTTCGCAAAGCTGGCTATCCTGACAGCCAGCATTGCGCTGAGCGGGGCGCCCCTGGCCGTCGCATCGTCGTGGAAGCCGCCAAAATATGATCACGTCGTTGTCGTGATCATGGAGAACCACGCCTTTGAGCAAATTTCACAGGCGGGACGAGCTGCTCCCTATTTGAACACGCTGGCAAAGGGCGGCGCGCTGTTCGATCGATCCTACGGGGTTGCTCACCCCAGCCAGCCCAATTACTTCGCGCTGTTCAGCGGCTTGACGCAAGATGTCCATGACGACGGCACGCACAGCTTTGCAGCGCCGAACCTGGCCGCTCGTCTTCGGGCTCATGGCAAGACGTTTGCAGGCTACGTCGAAGCCGGATCGCCGCGAAAACATAATCCCTGGGAATCGTTTGCGGACGCGAAGGGATTTGAGAAGTCTTTGTCCCAGTTCCCTCGCGACTACGCGAAGCTGCCATCCGTGAGCTTCGTGATCCCCAATCTCAAAAACGACATGCATGATGGCACGATAGAGACGGCTGACAACTGGTTGAAAAATCATCTTGGAGGCTATGCAGTTTGGTCGAGGAAAAACAAAAGCCTTTTGATAGTGACGTTCGATGAAGACGACTACCGTACACAGAATCATATATTTACTGTATTCTACGGATTTGGAATCAACCCAGGACGGTACCCTGAAAAGATCGATCACTATTCGGTCTTGCGAACTATTGAAGACATAGAAAGCATCCCTCCCTTGGGCATCAGCGTCATCAGAAGGGTGATCGCAAGTGGCTGGAGCCGACGGTAATTCCTCGCCGGACAAGCCCGGTCGCCTTGCCGTCGTCATTGGCTACGGCTAGAAATGCCGCCTCGAAACAATTTTGAGCTGCACTTTGCCTACGTAACCGCCGGTCTCGTCAACTCCCCCGACACAATGCATGGCGCCGCATTCGCGGTGTCTGTTTCATTTTCACGTGTTCCTCTGGGCGGCGGTTCGAGACCGGTTTGGCACTGCTGAACCGCTGTCGCGCGCAACCGCCCGTGACGCCGATTTCCGATCATAGCAAGTTTGCGCCACACCGTGCCCGCATGGGCATCTCGACATCGCCGACCTGATGAACTTCCCGACGGGAAGGGCTTATCGGCATGTCTGGTTATCTGTGCATCCACTGGGCGATCACGCCTGAAACCGCACCTCGACCGCTCATCAACTGCAATCGCTGCGGCACCGTGAAGGCGTATCGCTGCAGCGAGAAATTCCGCGTCAACGCCAACGGCAAGCGCATCGACGTCTGGCTGATCTATCGCTGCATCGACTGCGACAGTTCCTGGAATTTCGGCATTCTCGAACGCTGCAACCGCCGCGACATCGAGCCGGCGCTGTTGCGGGCGCTTGAAGGCAACGATCCGGCATTGGCGCGGCGCCACGCTTTCGATGTCGCCGCGCTGCGCAGCCGCGTGGGGCATGTCGAAGAGTTTCCCGATGTTGCCGTCCACAAGCAAAGGCTCGGCGACACAAGGGAAAGCGCAACCGTGCTGGAACTCAAGCTCGGGCTCGAAATGCCGACATCGCTCCGGCTCGACCGGCTGCTTGCCAATGAACTCGGCATGTCACGATCGCGGCTTCAGGCGCTGGAAGACAGGCGATTGCTGGTTATTGACCCGGACGGCGCCAAGGCCCTGCGCAAGCCGGCCCGGCATGGAGCGACGATCCGCATCGATCTCGTCGCCGAACCCGACCGGCAGGCCATCATTTCGGCTGCCGGTGGATAAATGAAAAAGGGGCGGAGCACATGAGTGCTCTGCCCCTCTGAGCTGTTGGAAAATTGAAAGCTTACGCCGCGCCGACCGCCTTGGCCGACTTCTCGAAGCGCTTGCGCTCGTTCGGGTCGAGATAGAGCTTGCGCAGGCGGATCGTCTTTGGCGTCACTTCGACCAGCTCGTCGTCCTGGATCCAGGCCAGCGCGCGCTCCAGCGTCATGCGGATCGGCGGGGTGAGCTTGACCGCCTCGTCCTTGCCGGCGGCGCGGATGTTGGTCAGCTTCTTGCCTTTGAGCACGTTTACTTCGAGGTCGTTGTCTCTGGTGTGAATGCCGATGATCATGCCCTGATAGACCTTGACGCCCGGGTCGATGACCATCGGGCCCCGGTCTTCCAGGTTCCACATGGCATAGGCCACCGCCTCGCCCTGCTCGTTCGAGATCAGCACGCCATTGGTGCGGCCCGCCAACTCGCCCTTGTAGGGCTCGTAGGCATGGAACAGCCTGTTCATCACGGCGGTGCCGCGCGTGTCGGTCAACAGTTCCGACTGGTAGCCGATCAGGCCGCGCGTCGGCGCGTGGAAGACAATGCGCTGGCGATTGCCGCCGGACGGGCGCAGCTCGACCATCTCGGCCTTGCGCTCCGACATCTTCTGCACGACGATACCGGCATGCTCCTCGTCGACGTCGATGACGACTTCCTCGACAGGCTCGAGCAATTCGCCGTTCTCGCCCTTCTGCATGACCACGCGCGGCCGCGACACGGCGATCTCGAAACCTTCGCGGCGCATCGTCTCGATCAGCACGGCCAGCTGCAATTCGCCGCGGCCGGAAACGAAGAACGAATCCTTGTCCGGCGATTCCTCGATCTTCAGCGCGACATTGCCTTCGGCCTCGCGCAGCAGGCGGTCGCGGATGACACGGCTGGTCACCTTGTCGCCTTCGGTGCCAGCCAGCGGTGAATCGTTGACCAGGAAGGACATGGTCACGGTCGGCGGATCGATCGGCTGCGCATGCAGCGGCTCGGTCACCGAAGGGTCGCAGAAGGTGTCGGCGACGGTGCCTTTCGACAGGCCGGCAATGGCGACGATGTCGCCCGCCTGGGCTTCGTCGATCGGCTGGCGCTCGAGGCCGCGGAAGGCGAGGATCTTGGAAATACGGCCGGTTTCGACCAGCGTGCCGTCATGGTGCAGCACCTTGACCGGCTGGTTGGACTTCAGCGTGCCGGATTCGATGCGGCCGGTGATGATGCGGCCAAGGAAGGGATTGGCTTCCAGAATGGTGCCGATCATGCGGAACGGACCGGGATGCACGGTCGGCGCCGGCACATGCTTGATGACGAGGTCGAACAGCGGCGCCAGGCCCTGGTCCTTCGGGCCTTCCGGATTTTCGGAAACCCAGCCGTCGCGGCCCGAGCCGTAGAGGATCGGGAAGTCGAGCTGCTCGTCGGTGGCGTCGAGCGCGGCAAACAGGTCGAACACCTCGTTGACCACCTCGACATGGCGGGCGTCCGGGCGGTCGATCTTGTTGATGACGACGATCGGCTTCAGGCCGACCTTGAGCGCCTTGCCGACGACGAACTTGGTCTGCGGCATAGGCCCTTCGGCGGCATCGACCAGCACGATGGCCGAATCCACCATCGACAGGATGCGCTCGACCTCGCCGCCGAAATCGGCGTGGCCGGGGGTGTCGACGATATTGATGCGGGTGTCCTTCCAGTCGACCGAGGTCGCCTTGGCCAGGATGGTGATGCCACGTTCCTTTTCGAGGTCGTTGGAATCCATGGCGCGCTCGGCGACGCGCTGATTGTCGCGGAAGGAGCCGGATTGCCGCAGCAATTGGTCGACGAGGGTGGTTTTTCCATGGTCGACGTGCGCGATGATCGCGATATTACGAATTTTCATGTTCTGGTCTCGGGAGCGTTGCAGGCAGCAGGCCAAAAGGCGCTGCCTCTTTCGGTTGCGCGGCTCATACAGGGTTTTTCGCATTTGCGAAAGAGGAAGCGAGACACCAAATACTCATCAAATCTTAAGCATCCTCGTGTGAGATGATTTTGTTAACCAAGGCGGGAACCTTTCGGGGTCCCGGGCAGTTCGAACATCATGACCGATAAACTCAACCGATTTTGGCCGCTCATCGCATCGGTAGCCTTTGCCGTCCTGCTGGCGGCCAACGCCGCACAGTCGGCCGCGACGCAGAAGGAGGCACGCCCTGCCTTGTCGGCGGACGCGCCGTCGGCCGAACAGGTATTCGCCGACGCGCCCGACGGCGTCGACCCGATGGTGACCGGCCCGGTCAGCGCCGCCTTCAAGCAGAGGCAGGACGCCGCCAATTGCGACAGCGCCGTCTGGCCGAACATCCCGATGGTCTGCTATCCGGATTGACGACCGCAGGCAGCGGTCGTCATCCCAGGGCGAAGCAGGAGCGAAGCTCCGTCGCGGAGACCCAGGGATCCATGCCGTGACATCCCCCGAAAAAACGCTGAGGCGCAGAATGAAAGCCGTTCTGCCGCATTCGTGCGCTTACGCCGACCGCACCGGGTCGAGCGTGACCTTGTAGAGTTCGTTGTCGTCGCGATCCATCAGCCGCACCGTCATCTGTTCGCTGGCGCCGTTGATATCGACCAGCCCGAAGAACTGCAGGCCCGCCGATGGCGGCAGGTTCTGGCCCTGCTCGGCGGTCGGCGCCTTGATGAACTTCAGTTCCGGACCGAAGGTCATGTCGAAATCGTTGGGGCCGAACGTGCCGGCATGGATCGGTCCTGAGACGAATTCCCAGAACGGATTGAAATCCTGGAACTGCGCCTTGTCGGGATTGTAGTAGTGCGCCGCCGTGTAGTGCACGTCGGCGGTCAGCCAGACGGTGTTGCTGATGCCGGCGTTCTTGATGTAGCGCAGCAGGTCCGCGATCTCGAGTTCGCGACCCTTTGGCGCACCATTGTCGCCATTGCTGACCGCCTCGGCACCGACCTTCTTGGTTCCGTCATCCCAGACGACGAGGCCCAGCGGCATGTCGGCGGCAATGATTTTCCAGGTCGCCTTCGAATTTGCCAGCTCCCGCTTCAGCCACTTCGTCTGCTGTTCGCCAAGCATGCGCGATTGCGGCGTCATCTCATCCTGCATGTCGGGACCATTGGGCCCGCGATAGGAACGCATGTCGAGGAAGAACACGTCGAGCAGCGGTCCGTAGGCTATTTTGCGATAGACGCGGCCGGGCTCGGACGGTTCGTAGCGGATCGTCGTCATCTCGTGGAAGGCGCGCGCCGCACGTGCCGCCAGCACATGGATGGATTTCTCGGTGTAGCGGTTGTCTGCGCTCAGATCCTTCGAATCCGACCAGTTGTTCAGCACCTCGTGGTCGTCCCACTGGTAGAAGGTCGGACAGATGGCGCTCAGGCCCAGCACGTTCCTGTCCATCATGTTGTATTTCCACTGGTCGCGATATTCGTCCAGCGTCTCGGCGACCTTGCGCTTGCCGTCGATGAGCACGACGTTCTTCCACTTGCCGCCGCCGGGCAGGTCAACCTCGTCCTTCATCGCGCCGTCGGCATAGATGGTGTCGCCCGAATGCAGGAAGAAATCGGGCGTGTGCTTGCCGATGGTGGCGTAGGTCTTCATGCCGGTCTCGTCGATGCCCCAGCCTTGGCCGGCGGTGTCGCCCGACCAGGCGAACTTGATGTCGCGCTTGGAGGCGGGCGCGGTACGGAAACGGCCGGTGATCGGCTCCGAGACGGCGTTGATGTCGACGAGATCGGCCGCCGTCATGCGATAGAAGATGTCCTGGTCGGAGGCGAGATCGGTGAGCAGCCGCTTCACCGTGTAGTCGCTGGCCGGCGAGGTATCGAGCGGCGCCAGGCGGGTCGCATTGGCGAAATTCTCCGTCGACGACACCTCGAACATGACGCGCGACGGGCGGTCCGTGCGCGTCCACACCATGCCGCTGGTCGCGTCGACATCGCCCGACTGGACGCCATGCGTGAAGGCCGGGCGCTGGCTGGCGCGCGAATAGTATGGCAGCGCCAGGCCGGAAACGCCGACCAGGCCAACGGCGCTGGCGGAAGTGACGAAAGCGCGGCGGGTCATCGAGAGCTTGTTCATGGCTGTCTCCTGGATGGCGTTGAACGGTGCCACCAAGGTCCAGCGTCAATGTTTCAGCGTCATCTCGAAACCATGAAGTTTTTCTGACAATGCACTGGCAAGCCGGGCCGCCGGCTATGCCGCCTGCGGTTCCGGATCAAACGCCGGCCGGCGGGTGTTGATCAGCAGCGAGATGCAGGCGGCGGCGATCGCCGTCATGCCGGCGATCAGGAAGGCTAGCTCATAATTACCCTGCAGCTCGCGCATGGTGCCGCCGAAAGCCGCGGCCGTGGCCGCCCCGACCTGATGGCCGGCGACGATCCAGCCGAACACGATCGGCCCGCTGCGGTCGCCGAACGCCTCGTTGGCGAGCCTCAGCGTCGGCGGCACGGTGGCGATCCAGTCGAGCCCGTAAAGGACCGCGAAGATGATCAGGCTGGTCGCCGAGAACCCGGAATAGGGCAGATAGATCAGCGACAGGCCGCGGATGCCGTAGTAGACGCCGAGCAGCTTGCGCGGATCGAAACGGTCGGTCAGCCAACCCGACAGCGTCGTGCCGATCAGGTCGAAGATGCCCATCATCGACAGCAGGCCGGCGGCCTGCACCTCGCCGATGCCCATGTCGCCGCAGAACGCGATCAGATGCGTGCCGACCAACCCGTTGGTGGTGAAGCCACAGACGAAGAAGGTGGCGAACAGGTACCAGAACACCCGCGTGCCGGCGGCGCGGCGCAGCGTGTTGAGCGTGTGGGCGAGGAAGTTGCCTTGCGAGGCCGGCGATGTCGGCGGCACGTCATCGGCCTCGGCGCCAAACCGCACCATGCCGATCGAGGCCGGCCGCTCCGGCACCAGCAGCCAGACCAGCGGCAGAAGACAGGCGGTGGCGACCGCGACGGCGATGGCGACCGGCTTCCAGCCGCCCGACTGGGCGAGCGAGGCGAGCAGCGGCAGGAACACCAGCAGGCCGGTGGCGCTGGAGGCCGACATCAGCCCCATGACAAGGCCGCGATTGGTCTTGAACCAGCGATTGACGATGGTGGCGCCGAGCACGGTGGCGACCGCGCCGGAACCGATGCCGGAAAACACCCCCCAGGTGATGAACAGATGCCATGGCTTGGTCATCAGCAGGCTGAGCGCGGTCGACCCCGACATCACCACCAACGAGGCGAGCAGCGTGCGGCGCAACCCGATCCGCTCCATCAGGGCAGCGGCAAACGGTCCGGTCAGACCGTACAGGAAGATGCCGATGGCGGCGGCCACCGAAACCACATCACGCCCCCAGCCGAAGCTGTTTTCCAGCGGCAGCATCATCACGGCGGGGGCCGAACGAAGACCGGCCGCGATCAGCAGGCAGAGGAAGATGACGCCAACCACGACGAAAGCGTAGCGCTGGCCAAATGGACGGGATTGAGCTACCATGTTACTGACCGGTACGTTGCAGGGAGGTGATATGTATACGTACCGATCGGTAACACTGTCAATCGAGTCACATGATGCCAACGGACAAAAATATTGAACCGACCATCAACAACGGTCATGCATCGGCTCCGCCTAAGGCCGCCAAGAAGATCCTCGATGTGGCGCGCGACCTGTTCTACCGGCAGGGCATCAGGGCGATCGGCGTCGACGAGATCGTCAGGCGCGCCGGCGTCACCAAGCCGAGCCTCTATCGCAGCTTTCCCTCCAAGGACGAGCTGGCAGCCTCCTATCTCCGGCAGTACGACCTTGAGTTCTGGGATCGCTTCGACGAGGCTGTGAACGCTCATCCCGGCGACCCGCGCGCGCAGATCAAGGCTTTCCTGACCCGCGTCGGCAAGCGCACGCAGATGCCGCAATATCGCGGCTGTGGCATGACCAACGCGGCGGTCGAATATCCCGAACACGGCCATCCGGCGCGCGTGGTCAGCGAGGCCAACAAGCAGGAACTGCGCCGGCGCCTGCGCGCCATGGCGGTGGCGATGGGCGCCGGCGATGGCGATACGCTGGGCGACGGGCTGCTGCTCCTGATCGAGGGCGCCTATATCAGCGGCCAGCTGTTCGGTGCTGGCGGACCGGCGCAGTCGGTGGCGACGAATGCCGATCTGCTGATCGAAGCAAGCTTGAAGAAATAGCGATTGGCGATACGCTGGGCGACCTCCAACGGAGATCTCCGCGATGCGCAGCCTGTTGATTCCGCTTGTCCTGGCCAGCGTCTGCCAGGCGGCGCAAGCCGGCGACATATCGAGCGCCTACACCGACCTCGACTGGAAGAAGGACTGCGTGACCTATGCGCAGGCCGAGGAAGGCGACGGCGACTGGGCCGATCTCGCCTGTTCGGGGTATCGCGGCTATCCGGTGCTGGTCGCCTATGACGACGCTCGTGAATCGCTGTTCTACGGTTTTCCGCCCGGCGGCGACATGGCGTCCGCCTGGGAGAGCTTTTCCGGCTTCAATTCGTCCGGAGCCAAGGTCGAGTGGCGTATCGAAACCAATGGCGACAAGGCCGTGCCGTTCGCGGTCATCCATCGCCGCTCGATCAGCAATCCCGAGGATGAGAACAAGCCGACCGAGGTGCTGCTCGTCGCCAAGGTCGCCCAGATGGATGGGCGCGACAGCTGCACCGTCGGCCTGGTGCTGGCCACCGGCAATCCCGGCGCCAATGACCAGGCGCGCAAGCTTGCCGACGAGAAGGCGCGCGCATTCGCCTGCGGCAAGGACAAGCATATCGTCATCGGCAACGTGCCGGCTTTCGGCCGGGTGGATAATTGAGAGCGCGGCACGTCAAAACGGCGTGATGCAACGCGTTTGTTGGATATCGTCGGTCCGCGCCGCCCCTCATTGCCCTGCCGGGCATTTCTCCCCATATAATGACGGGGAGAAAGACGCCATCACCACCGATTTCGCCAAATGTCGGCGCTGCAGAAAACGCGCCGAGGGTGCCGGCAGGCGGATGAGGGGCAGCGCTACACTTGGGAGTTTGTTCTCAAACTCCGGCACACCGCTACTTGCTCGCTTTCGCCCGCGCGATGGCGTCGACGATCATCTTCTTGGCATATTTGGAATCGTGCCAGCCCTCGATCTTGACCCATTTGCCGGGTTCGAGGTCCTTGTAGTGCTCGAAGAAGTGCTGCACCTGCTGGCGCGTGATGTCGGGCAGTTGCGTGTACTCGGTGACGTTCTCGTAGCGCAGCGTCAGCTTGGGCGACGGCACCGCGATGACCTTCTCGTCCTGGCCGGCATTGTCTTCCATCACCAGCACGCCGATCGGCCTGACATTGATGACGCAGCCCGGCACCAGCGCGCGCGTGTTGCAGACCAGCACGTCGATCGGATCGCCGTCGCCGGAGAGCGTGTGCGGCACGAAGCCGTAATTGCCGGGATAACGCATCGATGTGTGCAGGAAGCGGTCGACGAACAGTGTGCCGGCCTCCTTGTCCATCTCGTACTTGATCGGCTCGCCGCCGATCGGCACTTCGATGATGACGTTGATATCTTCCGGCGGATTCTTTCCGATGGCTATGGCTTCGATGCGCATGGCTTTGTCCCTCTTTCGATGGGAGACCGATAGCGGGCGCTGCGGCGCTGCGCAATGCGGCGAATGGTGCTGGGCATGGCCGGAAGGCGCACTGGCAGAAAGACCGGGCTGTCACTCCCAGACGAAGGCCACCTTCTTCAGCGCCTTCTGCTCGAAGATCTCGACGCCTTCGGCAACGTCTCGGCCGCCAGCGCCTGCATAGAAGGCGAGCGCGTTCTGGTTGTCTTCCAGCGCCCACACCACCATGCCCTTCAGCCCGTGATCGGCCAGACGCGCCCGTGCCGCCGCGAACAGGCGGCTGCCGAGCCCGATGCCCTGATATTCCGGGCGCAGGTACAATTCGTAGATTTCGCCTTGCTGCCGCAGTTCCCGGGCCCGGTTCTTGCCGATCGTCGCATAGCCGGCGATCTTGCCGCCGATCTCGACGACCAGGACGGTGGCGGCGCGGCGGATTGCGTTCGCCCACCAGTCGGCGCCGCGGCGGTTGATCATCGATGTCAGGGTGCGGTGCGGAATGATGCCGGAATAGGCGCCGCGCCAGGCCTGCAGGTGCACATCGGCGATGGCGCCGGCATCGCGCGGCTCGGCCTTCCTTATGTCGATCGTCAGCGTATTCATGATTTGTTAACCATAAACCCGCATCGCCCGATTGCAAGAGTCCGGGCGACCCGCGGACCGCTTTCTCACAGGCGATCATTGCGTCGGCAACGCGCCTTCGAAACCTTCCTGCAGGGGCTCAAATCTCGACCAGATGGTCGTCCAGTTCGTTGGCATCGCCTGACGTGACCGGGAAATGCTCGGCCAGCACCGCACCCACCGATTCGATTGCCTTGACGAAGCCGTCGGCAAGGCGGTCATCGCCGGCATGCGCGGTCAGGTCGCGTATGACACCATCCCAGACATGCTGGCCGACCTTGGCATCGATGCCGCTGTCGGCGATCACCTCGGCGTAGTGCTCGGCAATTGAGACGAACACCAGCACACCGGTGCGCGCCGTGGTGCGGTGGACGTTGCGGGCGAGGAACTGCTTGATCGCGTCGGCGTGCGCCGCCTGGTAGCGCAGCCGCCTTGGCACCAGATGGATGCGCAGGCCGGGCAGCGCCCACAGCAAGGCCAGCACGCAGGCCAGCGCCAGCAGCTGGGCGAGGACGAAATGCGGCAGCCGGATCGACAGCCACCAGGCCTCCAGCCCATAGGCGACGGCGAGACTGACGATCAGCATGCCTGCTGTCGCCATGAAGGCGGCCGGGAAGAAATAGCCGTCGCTGGCATGCGACACGACGCAGTAGATCTCGCCGTCGGTTTTCGCTTCGGCGGCGCGGATCGCCGTGGCGATGCGCGCGTGATCCTCGGCTGTGATTGGTCTTGTTGCCATGATCTTGTCTCACCAGCTTCCTGAAGAACCGCCACCGCCGGACGAGCCGCCGCCACCGGAAAACCCGCCGCCGCTGCTCGAGCCCGACGACCAGCCACCGCCGGAACTCCCCGACGACCAGCCGCTGCCCGACGATGACCCCGAAGACCAGCCGCCGCCCGAGGACGACCCGCTCGATCCGTGGCCGTAACGAAAGGTCATGCCCAGCCATTTGTACACGCCCGGCGACAGCTTTGTGCCGAACATCGGCGGCAGGAATGCCATCGCCAGGCCGCCGAAGAACATCGTCGCCCACAGGATCACGAACGCCGCTACGATGGGATCGATGGGGGTGCTGCTGTCGGCGGGATTGCGGTGCCCGCGCGCTTCCAGTTCTTCCGGATTGCCTTCCAGCACCATGACCATGTCGTCGACGGCCTTGCTGATGCCGCCGGAGAAATCGCCGGCGCGGAACGCCGGCACCATGTCGTTTTCGATGATCAGCTTGGTGTGCAGGTCGGTCAGCGTCCCCTCGAGGCCATAACCGACCTCGATGCGCATCTTGTGGTCGTTCTTCGCCACCAGCAGCAGAACGCCGTTGTTTTCGCCGGCCTGGCCGAGCTTCCAGAAGCGGAACAGCCGGTTGGCGTAGGGTTCGATCTCCTCGCCGTCGAGGCTGGGAATCGTGGCGACGACGATCTGGTCCGAGCCTTTTTTCTCGAAATCGGCGAGCTTCTGCGTCAATGTCGCCTTGGTGGCATCGTCGATGATGCCCGCATTGTCGACGATACGTCCGGTCAGGGCAGGCAGCTCGGCGGCGAAAGCCGTGAACCCCCAGAACAGTAGGCTCAGGGCCACCAGGACAACGCGGATCACCGGGGCGAAGCGGCTGGGTCTCGACAGGCCGATGGTGCGCGTCGTCATGTCGTCACCAACTGCCCGAGGAGCCGCCGCCGCCGGACGAGCCGCCGCCACCGGAGAAGCCGCCACCGCCGCCTCCCGACGACCATCCGCCACCGCCGGACGACCAGCCGCCACCAGAGGACCGCCGGCGGCTGGGCTCGAAGGTCATGCCCAGCCAGCGATAGCGGCCTGGCCCGAGTTTCTGGCCGAAGATCGGCGGCAGGATCGAAGCCGCGATGCTGCCGAAGAAGATGATCGCCCAGATGCTGATGAAGACGGCGAAGAACAGGTCGTCGGAATTGAACGGCGCCTGCTGGTTGCGCTCGCCGCGCGCCACCAGTTCCTCAGGATTGCCTTCCAGCACCATGATCATGTCGTCGACGGCCTTGCTTATGCCGCCGGAGAAATCGCCGGCGCGGAACGCCGGCACCATATCGTTTTCGATGATCAGCTTGGTGTGCAGGTCGGTCAGCGTGCCTTCCAGTCCATAACCGACCTCGATGCGCATCTTGCGGTCGTTCTTGGCGACCAGCAGAAGCGCGCCGTTGTTCTCCTTCGCCTGGCCGAGCTTCCAGAAGCGGAACAGCCGGTTGGCGTAGGGTTCGATCTCCTCGCCGTC
>NZ_JALJRL010000009.1:84931-269498 GCF_024519675.1 Mesorhizobium sp. Mes31
CGAGCTTCCAGAAGCGGAACAGCCGGTTGGCGTAGGGTTCGATCTCCTCGCCGTCCAGGCTGGGGATGGTGGCGACGACGATCTGGTCGGAGCCCTTGGCCTCGAAGGCGGCGAGCTTTTGCGTCAGCGCCGCTCTGGTCCCGGCATCGATGATGCCGGCATTGTCGACAACGCGGCCGGTGAGCGCTGGGAGGTCGGCGGCGAAGGCGGCCAGGGGGAAGAAGAGGAGGCTGGCAAGAAGGCCAAGAAGGGTGAGGTAAGCGCGAGGCCCCCCTCTCTGTCCTGCCGGACATCTCCCCCTCAAGGGGGGAGATTCGACGTCATGCCGGCCTTCGCCAATCACCGACGCAGAAGGATGAGCGACGCGCTCGAAACTGCCAATCTCCCCCCTTGAGGGGGAGATCTCCGGCAGGACAGAGGGGGGTGTTTGCACGCCAGCGGTCCGTCTTTTCGCGGAATTTATTCCGATGACAGTCGCCTATTACCCGCCCTGTTTCGTGCCGAAATCGACCTTTGGCGGCTGCATCTTGTCTTCGTCGACGGTGAAGTTGGCATAGGGCTCGTTGCTGCGGAACCAGAAGGTCGCCCACAGCACCGACGGGAAGGTCTTCAGCGTCAGATTATAGTCCCTGACCGCCTGGATGTAGTCGCGCCGCGCCACCGCGATGCGGTTCTCGGTGCCTTCGAGCTGCGCCTGCAGCGCGAGAAAGTTCTGGTTGGCCTTGAGGTCGGGGTAGGCTTCCGACACCGCGATCAGCCGCGACAGCGCGCTGGTCAGCCCGGCCTGCGCATCCTGGAACTTCTTGAGAGCTTCGGGATCTTTCAGCGTTTCCGGCGTCACCGTTATCTGCGTTGCCTTGGCGCGCGCTTCGACCACCGCGTCGAGCGTATCCTTTTCATGCGAGGCATAGCCCTTGACGGTCTCGACCAGGTTGGGGATGAGATCGGCGCGGCGCTGATACTGGTTCAGCACCTCGCTCCATGCCGCCTTGGCGTTTTCCTCTGCCGTCGGGATGGTGTTGTAGCCGCAGCCGGCAAGCAACGGCAGCACGATGGCCATCATCAGGAAAGCGGGAAGCGTGCGGAACATCGATGGTGAGGCAAGGCGCTGGGCGAACATGATGGGGTCCTTCGGTAGAAGTTGCATGCGAAGCATTACCACAATCGGCGCGCAAGAAAACGGCCTCGACCGGCAACCGCTTGCCTGGCACGCAAGGTGTCGTCGCAAGGGCTCTGTGATTGGCGCTGCGAACACGATAAGGTCCGGTCGAAACGGGACATCATCATGGCGGGACGCCAGGACAGCGACAGGGAATCGCGCCGTATCCTCGAGCGCATCGCGCGCGAGACCGATCCGGCCGGCACCTCGTTTGTGGCGCGGACCACGAAAGGCGTGCGCGATCACGTCAGCGCGGCCGATGCCGACCGCGCTGACCCGATCGAAGTCTGGGGCACGCGCATTGGCAGGATACTCGGCCTGCTTGTGGCGCTGGGCCTGATGATCTGGCTCGTGCTTTTCGTCACCCGGGGCAGTTAGGAATCAAGAAACAATGAGTGCCGAAAAACCCGACGCGCCGCGTGCGGTCATCGTCATTTCCAGCCATGTCGCACGCGGCTCGGTCGGCAATCGCGCCGCGGTGTTCGCGCTGGAGACGCTGGGCTTTCCGGTCTGGGCGGTGCCGACGATCATCCTGCCCTGGCATCCCGGCCATGGACGAGCGACGCGCATCGTGCCGCCGCTCGACCAGTTCAAGGCACTGATGGCCGATCTCGAGCGCGCGCCCTGGCTGGGCGAGGTCGGCGCCGTGCTGTCCGGATACCTCGGCGAGGCCGGCCAGGCCGATGCCGTTGCCTCGCTGGTCGCCGCGGTGAAGGCAAGGACGCCTGACGCCGTCTATATCTGCGATCCGGTCATGGGTGATTCGGGCGGTCTCTATGTGCCCGAGCCGACCGCCATCGCCCTGCGCGACCGGCTGATGCCGATCGCCGATATCGCCACCCCCAACCGCTACGAGCTGGAATGGATGGCTGGCGCGCAATTGCCCGACCTGAAATCGGTGATCGCGGCCGCCCTCCATGCCGGACCGTCGACCATGCTGGTCACCTCGGCGCCCTCGATGATGACGGGCGGCACCGGCAACCTCCTGCTCAACGGCAGCCAGGCGCTGTTGGCCGAGCACCGCCTGATCGACAAGCCGCCGAATGGTCTGGGTGACCTCACGGCGGCCGTCTACCTGGCCCGCATCCTGTCCGGCCAGCCGGCGATCAAGGCGCTGCAGTCGACCACGGCGGCGGTCTACGAGATCCTGGCGCGCACGGCCAAGCGCGGCGGCGACGAATTGCAGCTCGAAACCGATGCGCAGAGCCTGTCGCACCCGATGGCCATGGTCCAGCTTCGCCACCTCACGCATCCCGGGCGGGACCGCCGGGCGTGACCTCGGCGGCGACCGCGGTGCTTGTCGGCGTCGATGGCTGCAAGGCCGGCTGGATTGCCGTGCGGCGCGATCTCGGTTCGATACGTCGTAACCCCGGTCCGACACCTCGTGACCTCGGTTCGATACCTCGTAACCTCGGTCCGACACCTCGTGACCCCGGTTCGATACCTCGTAACCCCGGTTCGACACCTGGTCTCCCCGGCTCGACGCCGTTGGTCACGGTCTTCGACAGCTTCGCCGCGCTGCTTGCGGCAAATCCCGATGATGCGGTCATTGCCGTCGACATGCCGATCGGCCTGCCCGAGTTTTCGAACAAAGGCGGGCGCGGACCGGAAGCGCTGGTGCGGCCTCTGCTCGGGGCACGCCAATCCAGCGTCTTTTCGATCCCGTCCCGCGCCGCGCTCTACGCCGACACGGCCGACTTCAGCACGATCGAAGTCTGGTACGCCGCGCACCGCCGGGCGAGCGATGTCGCCAGGACCACGTCCGATCCGCCGCGCGGTGTCTCGATCCAGGCTTTTGGCATCTTTGCCAAGATCCGTGAGATCGACGCGCTGCTGATCGCGCGAGCCGATTTGCGCCGCCGCGTCTTCGAATCGCATCCTGAGGTCGCCTTCTGCCGGCTGAACGGCGACCAGGCCATGCAGCTGCCGAAGAAGGTCAAGGGCAGCATCAATCCGGCCGGCATGGCGGAACGCAAGGCGCTGCTGTGCCGGCACGGCTATGAGATGGACTTTCTCGACCAGGCGCCACCGAAAGGCGCGGCAGCCGATGATTTCCTCGATGCGGCGGCAATGATGCTGGTTGCTGGTCGCATTGTCAGCGGTGAGGCAAGGCCGTTTCCCGACCCGCCGCTCACCGACCGCTTTGGCATTCCGGTCGCCATCTGGGCGTGAGGCTATCGGCGCGAACCGTGCCTGGCGCATGCCATTTGCACCGAGCCCCTGCAATTCTGCATTGCTCGCGACAGGCTTTTGCCGCTAGAGGCTTGTCTCGACCGCAACGAGCTGCCGCCTCCAACCCGGAAAGGCCTTAGCCGCCCATGCCTCATCTCCCCGAACACCTTCTCTCAGGCTATCGCAATTTCATGAATGGCCGCTATCTCACCGAGAGCGGACGTTATCGCGAGCTCGCGCGCGAAGGCCAGGCACCGGAGACGATGATCGTCGCCTGCTGCGATTCGCGCGCCGCGCCAGAAGCGATCTTCGACGCCGGGCCGGGCGAACTCTTCGTGCTGCGCAATGTCGGCAATCTGGTGCCGCCCTACGCGCCGGATGGCGAGTTCCATTCGACCTCCGCCGCGCTCGAATTCGCCGTGCAAAGCCTCAAGGTCAAGAACATCGTCGTCATGGGCCATGGCCGCTGCGGCGGCATCCGCGCCGCGCTCGACACCACGGCCGCACCGCTGTCGCCCGGCGACTTCATCGGCAAGTGGATGAGCCTGATCGCGCCGGCGGCCGAAACCGTCTCCTCCAGCACCTTCATGACGGCAACGGAGCGCCAGACCGCGCTGGAGCGCATCTCGATCCGCTATTCCATCGCCAATCTCAGGACCTTTCCCTGCGTCTCGATCCTCGAAGGCAAGGGCCGGCTGTCGCTGCACGGTGCATGGTTCGACATTTCGAGCGGCGAGCTCTGGGTGATGAACAAGGAAACCGGCGACTTCGAGCGGCCGGAGCTGGGGTGACGCCGATGATGCGCCAGGATTGCCATCGGGCCGCTTTCGTTGCCGCCGCGCTGCTGTCCTCGCTGGTTTGCGCCCGCGCCGACGATGGCGCGATCATCGACCGCTGGTATTCGGCGTTGCTGGTGGCCGACCGCACCGAATTGACGGACCTGCTCGCCGATGATGTCCGTATGAAACTCGACGATGTCGGCGTCGTGCAAAACAAACAGGAATTCATCGACTCGATCGACGAATGGCAGGGCGCCGTCGCGGGTGCCGCGATCCGGCACAGGATCGAAAAGAGCGAAGCCGGCGTAACCACTGTGATTGCCTGCTACGATTTCCCGAACAATGACATGCTGATGCACGAGACCTTCGCCATTGCCGACGACCGCATCACGGCGAGCACGCAAAAGGCGCTCGCCGAAAGCTGCGCGGCTTATTGACCGACCCGTCGCGCTGTTGCGCGTGACAAACCAGCACCCTACATCGGTGGTGCCCCGCCCTTTCCTCGCCCGCCAATCGAAAGATAGCCAATGCCTGCCACGAAAACCGTCGACCTTGCCACCCATCCATTGACCGCATGGCATGGGCCGCTCGGCCTGCCCGATTTCGCCCATATAGGCGACGACGACTTTTCCCCGGTCTTCGACGCGGCGCTGAAGGCGCATGAGGCCGAGATCGACGCGATCGCCGGCAACAAGGATACGCCAACCATCGAAAACACGCTTCAGGCGCTGGAACTCGGCGGCGACGCCCTCGACCGTGTCTCGTCGATCTTCTGGTGCCGCGCCGGTGCCCATACCAACGATGCGATCCAGGCCCTGGAGCGCGACATCTCGCCAAAAATGTCCAGGCATTTCTCGGCGATCTCGATGAACGAGAGACTGTTCGCCCGCATCGACGACCTCTACCAGCGCCGGGAGAGCCTGAAGTTCGACGCCGAGACGCTGCGCGTGCTGGAGAAGACCTGGAAAGGCTTTGTCCGCTCGGGCGCGAAGCTTGATGCCGAGGGCAAGAAGCGACTGGCCAAGATCAACGAGGAGCTGTCCTCGCTCGGCACCAGTTTCGGCCAGAATGTGCTCGCCGACGAGCGCGACTGGGCGCTGTTTCTCGACGTGGCGGACCTTGCCGGCCTGCCCGATTTCCTCAAGAGCTCGATGGCCGAAGCCGCCGAAATGCGCGGCCAGAAGGGCCGCTATGCCATCACCCTGTCGCGCTCGATCTACGAACCGTTCTCGACCTTCTCGGAACGCCGCGATCTGCGCGAGATCGCCTTCCGCGCCTTCACCATGCGTGGCCAGAACGGCGGCGCCACCGACAACACGTCGGTGGTGCGCGACATGCTGAAGCTTCGCGCCGAGAAAGCCAGACTTCTCGGCTACGGCTCCTTCGCCGCGCTGAAGCTCGACGACACCATGGCCAAGACACCGAAGGCGGTGCACGCGCTGCTCGATCCTGTGTGGGAAAAGGCGCTGGAGAAAGCAGCAGCCGACCAGACTGAGTTGCAACGGCTGGCGGCGGAAGCCGGCAGCAACGAGAAATTCGCCGCCTGGGACTGGCGCTTCTACCAGGAAAAGCTGCGCGCGGAAAAGTTCGCCTTCGACGAGGCCGAACTGAAGCCCTATCTGCAGCTCGACCGTGTCATCGACGCCTGCTTCGACGTGGCGACACGGCTGTTCGGCATCACCTTCGAGGAGAAGCAAGGCATTGCCGCCTGGCACCCGGATGCCCGCGTCTTCGTCGTCAGGAATGCAGACGGCAGCGAGCGCGGCCTGTTCCTCGCCGACTATTTCGCCCGGCCGTCAAAGCGCTCCGGCGCCTGGATGAGCGCGCTGCAATCCGGCTATCGTCTCGGCCATGGTTCGAAGCCGGTCATCTACAACGTCATGAACTTCGCCAAGCCGCCGGCGGGCGAGCCGGCGCTGCTGTCGGTCGACGAGGCGAAAACGCTGTTCCATGAATTCGGTCATGCGCTGCACGGCATGCTGACCGACGTCACCTGGCCGTCGGTCTCCGGCACCTCGGTCAGCCGCGACTTCGTCGAACTGCCCTCGCAGCTCTACGAGCACTGGCTGACGGTGCCGGCGGTGCTGGAAAAGCACGCGCTGCACATCGAGACCGGCAAGCCGATGCCCAAGGCGCTGCTCGACAAGATGCTGGCGGCGCGCACCTTCGGCGCCGGCTTCGCCACGGTCGAGTTCACCGCCTCGGCGCTGATCGACATGGCCTATCACGCGCGGCCGGACGCGCCTGAAGCGCCACTTCGTTTCGAAGCCGAAACGCTTGAAAAACTCGGCATGCCGGACACCATCGCCATGCGTCACCGCACTCCGCATTTCGGCCATGTCTTCTCAGGCGACGGCTATTCGGCCGGCTATTACTCCTACATGTGGTCGGAAGTGCTCGACGCCGATGCCTTCGCCGCCTTCGAGGAGACCGGCGACCCTTTCAACCCGGCGCTGGCCGAGCGGCTGAGGAAGAACATCTACGCCGCCGGTGGCTCCAAGGACCCGGAAGAACTCTACACCGCGTTTCGCGGCAAGATGCCTTCGCCAGAAGCGATGATGGTCAAGCGCGGGCTGGTGTGATCCAGCCTCACCCCTTCCACGGATCAGCCACCCGCGGCCAGATCGGCCGCGTCAGCTTGGTGTAGTTGGTCGCAGCCGGATTGCTGGGATATGAACTGGGCGCCGAGACATAGATGATCTCGGCGGCGATCGGCACGAAGCCCGCGTAGAAATGATTGGTCGACTTGATCAAAAGGACATCCTTGGCCAGCGGATCGACGCCGAGATTGACGAAGATATCCGGTTCGAAGGCCTGCGTGCGGTTGGTGTTGAGGATGATGTCGACCTCGGTGCCTTCGATGCGGACCAGCGCCGTCGGCCCCAATGTCACCCGGCTTGGCCCGAAACTCTGCCAGCCCTCCGCAACGGCCTTCAGCACCTTGACCCGCGCGTCGATCGGCTCACCGGCCTGCGGCCCGGCCTTGCCGCCGAAACGAAGGTCGATGACCGCGCCCTCGCCTGCCGCCAGGCAGAAGGTCACCGCGATCGGATCCCATATCGTCGCGACGCCGACATTGTTCAGGCCGCGTGCCAGCATCTGACGCAGCACGACGGTGCCGTCGCCGGCAACGCCCCCGCCCGGATTGTCCCAGATGTCGGCGATGACCACTGGCTTGCCCGGATTTTCAGCGCGCACGGCCAGCGCCCGATCGATGCCGGCGGCGGCGCTCAGCATCGTCATCGCCGTCTTTTCACGAAGATCGTAGAGCTCACGCCCAAGCCGTTCCGCCAGCGCATCGCCCTTGGCCTTGGCATTGTCGGTGACGACCAGGATGCGCGTGCCCATCTCGGCGACGTCGGCCGCCATGAAGCCATGGATGACCGAGACCGACAGCACGCCGTCCTTGCCGTGCAGCGCCTTGATGCGGTCGACGAAGGAGCGCATCGGCTCGCGGCTGGTCGGCAGCACCTGGATCATGCGGCAGTCGAAGGTCGAGATGACAGGCTTGATCTCGCCGCGCGCCGCCGCGAGGCCAAGCTCGACGACATGTTCGCCGCGCTCGTAGAAGTCGGTGTGCGGGAATTCGAGGAAGTAGGCCATGATGTCCGACGCCGCCACCCGCTTCGGCGTCAGATGACTGTGCGGATCAAACTCCGAGGCGATCACCACCTGCGGACCCACCATCTCGCGGACGCGCTCGAGCAGATCGCCTTCGCAGTCGTCATAGCCTTGCGCCACCATCGCGCCATGCAGGCCGAGGATGACCGCATCGACCGGCAGCGCTGCCTTGAGCTGACCGAGAATCTCGTCGCGCAGCGCCTCATAGGTCTGCCGCTGCACCAGGCCGCCCGGCTCCGCCCAGGTGGCGGTGCCCTCGATCACGGTGAGGCCCTCGGCGGTCGCGCGCCGGCGCAGGGCGACCATCGGCGAGGAGCACAGCGTCGGCGTCTCCGGATGCTTGCCGGGTCCTGCATAGAAGGCCATCTCGAACGAGGCCCGATCGGTCGGCACCGGCGAGAAGGTGTTGGTTTCCGTCGCCAGCGAGGCGGTGAAGATGCGCATTTTCAGGAATTCCGCTTCGCTCTGGTCAGTTCGTGGTTGTTGCGGCTGGGCATGTAGACGAGATCGTCGGCCGTGGCGACAGCGGCGCGTGCGATGACCCGGACACATATTTGTGTGACATCAAGAACTCCGTTCGGCATCAATGCGCGGCTACTTGACCGCCCCGAGTGCCAGCCCGCGAACGAGGTAGCGCTGCAGCCAGATGAACAGGATGGCCACCGGCAAGGTCGCCAGCAGCGTCGCGGCCATGACGTGGTGCCATTCGATGGTGTAGCGGCCGGCAACCAGTGAAAACACCTGGATCGGCAAGGTATAGCTTTCCTGGCTGCGCAGCATGGTCAGCGCCACGACGAATTCGTTCCAGGCATTGATGAAGGTGAAGATCGCGGTCACCGCGATCGCCGGCAGGCAGAGCGGCAGGAACACCTTGCGCAAGGTCAGCCAGCGGCCGGCACCCTCCATCCACGCCGCCTCCTCGAGATCGCGCGGAATGGTGTCGAAATAGCTCTGCAGCATCCACACCGTGAAGGCGACGTTGAAGGCCATGTAGATGAAGCCGAGCGCCGTGGTGCTCTCCACCAGCCCCCACGCCGCCATCAGCCGGAACAGGCCGAGCACCAGAACGATCGGCGAAATCATCTGCGAGATCAGCAGGAACTGGCGCAAGGCGCCGTAGCCGGCGAAGCGAAAGCGCGACATCGCGTATGCCGCCGGAACCGAGATCAGGATGGCGCCGACGGTGGCGATGACGGACACATAGAGCGAATTGACCAGCGCCTGGCCGAACCCGGTCGCCACCCACATGTCGGCGAAGTTCGACCAGCGGAACTCGCTCGGCCACCAGGTTGGCGACAGCACTTCCTGTCTCGGCTTGACCGCGGTCAGGAACATCACGGCAAAGGGAAAGATCGTCACCACGATCAGCGGCGCCAGCAGCAGCCAGGCGATGACGGAACGCTTCAGCTTACTCGTCATGCGCGTTGCTCCCGCATCGCCAGCCGCACATAGATCATGGTGAATACCAGCAATATGGCAAACATCACCAGCGACACCGCCGATGCCTCGCCGAGTTTGCCGATGCGGAAGGCCAGCTTGTAGAGGTGGGTGACCAGGATGTCGGTCGAGTTGGCCGGCCCGCCTTGCGTCATCACCCAGATGATCGGGAAGGAGTTGAAGACGTAGATGGTGTTGAGCACGATGGCGATGTTGATGAACGGTTTCAGCAGCGGAAAGGTGATCTCGCGGAACTGCTGCAGCGGCGTGGCCCCTTCGAGCGCCGCCGCCTCGTAGAGGTCGTCGGGGATCGACGACAGGCCACCGAGGAAGATCGTCGTGGTGAACGGCACCGTCACCAGGATGCCGATCAGCACCTGCATGGGAAAGGCGGTCTCCGCGCTCGCCAGCCACTGGATGTTGTGGTCGATGAGGCCGAGGCCGATCAGCGCCGAATTCAGCATGCCGCTTTCGCCGCTCAGCGCCCAGCGCCAGACCACCGCGGTCATGGTCAGCGACACCGCCCAGGGCAGCATGATGATGACGCGGGCGATGCCCCTGCCATAGAAATCGGTGTTGAGGATCATCGCCACCGGGAGCGACAACAGCAGCGCACCGCCGACGACCAGAACGGTCCACTGGCCGGTGCGCCAGAGCGCGGCGATGAAATCGGGATCGGCAGTGAGCGCCGAGAAATTGGCGAAGTCGTTGAGTTCGCGAAGCTGGCCGAAGCGGTTCACGTCATGCGTCGAGATCTGGATCAGGTCCCAGACCGGCCAGAAGATGACCACTGCCGCCAGGAGCAGGCTGGGCAAGGTCAGGAGATAGGGCAAGAAACGATTTTGCATCGGCTGACCTGGTGTGGCGAATTTGACATTCGCTTCAGGGAAATGTGGCGCGCCCGGTCGTCGGGGCGCGCCACGGGCGCGGGAGAGACGCCCTATTTCTTCAGCACGGCGTTGGCCTTGGCCGCGGCGTCCTTCAAGCCTGCCTCGGGGTCGCCGCCGAGATAGATCTTCTGCATGGCGTCGGAGGTGATCTGCGCGACCTCCTCCCAGCCCGGGATGATCGGCGCGAAACGGGCGTCGGGCAGCAGGGCGGTGAACGCCGCGAGATCGGCATTGTTCACATAGTAGTCCATCTTGGCCTCTTCCTTGTTGACCGGCAGGAAGCCTTCGCCTTGCGTGAACTTGGCGCGCTGCTCGGTGGTGAACAGGAAATCGAGCAGCTTCCAGGCCTCGTCCTTGTTCTTGGAATTCTTGAACATGATGATGGAATCGGTGACGCCATAGGTGCCGCGCGCGCCGGTCGGTCCGGCCGGAATAGCCGCCACGCCATATTTCAGGTTTGGCGCCTCGTCCTTGATCTGGTTGGACAGGAAGGGTGCGGTGATCATCATGCCGACCTTGCCCTGCTTGAACAGGTTCTGCACATCCTCGCGGTTGTTGGAGGTGACGCCCGGTTCGGTCAGGCCTTCATCGATCATCGACTTGTAGAGCTTGGCGGCTTCAAGCGCGCCCGGCGTACCGAGGCCGGAGGTACCGTCCTTGTTGAGGATTTCGGTGCCGTAGGACCACATTGCATAATAGTAGTAGACGTCGGTCTCGATCTCTTTGCCCTGCAGGCCGAAGCCGAAGGTGCCGGAACCGAGCGCCTTGATCTTACGGGCGTCTTCCTGCAGCTCGGTCCAGTTGGCCGGCGGATTGGCGATGCCGGCTTTCTCGAACAGCTCCTTGTTGTAGTACATGGCGCGCGCCGAGGCCGCGATCGGCAGACCGTAGGTCTTGCCCTCCATGATCGAGGGCGACAGGAACGTGTCGATGAAGCGGCCCTTGAAGTCGGGCGTGATGTAGCTGTCGAGCGGCTCGGCAACGCCCTGCTGGACAAAGTCGATCAGCCAGCGTGTGCCGATGATCGACAGGTCGGCATTGGTGCCGGCGGTGATGTCGGTGGTCAGCTTCTGCAGCAGCACGTCCCACGGCACCACTTCGAACTTGACGGTGATGCCAGGATTCGCCGCCTCGAATTCCTTCTTGACGCTTTCGAAATAAGGGCCAGTCTTGGCGCTGTATTCAGCGACGGTGACCCGCACCTCGCCCGCATCGGCCTGCGCCGCGAATGCCAGCATGCTCATTCCGGCCATCAGGCCGACAGTCCATTTTGCAAGGCTCATTTGATGTCTCCCATTTTGATTTTGCGCCTGCGCGCCTCTCGCTGCCGGAGCAGAAGATTTATGTGACTTTCCTACATTATCGATGAATTCAAGGCTTGCAAGCGGATTATTCTGTTGCTTAATTACATTTACAGGGCTAGGCCTGACATGATCCGTCAGAGCTCCCGGAGGATGACGCGCGGTGGTTTCGAAAGCCGAGTTCGAAGGCAAGACTGTCGTGGTGACCGGCGCGGGCGGCGGCCTCGGCACGGCCATCGTGGCGCTGATGGCTCAAAGGGGCGCCAGGGTCGTCGGCTGCGACCAGTCGAGCGAGGCGCTGAAGAGCCCGCACCTAGCCTCCCGCCACGTCTTCGATCTTGTCGACCGGGATTCGATAGCGGCGGCGATCGGCGCCATCCTCGACAGGGACGGCGTGCCTGACATTCTCATCAACAACGCCGGCTGGACTCGCGCCGAGACGATCTCCGCGCTGACCCCCGACAAGATAGAGCAGGAGCTTGATCTCAATCTGACCGGCGTGATGACTTTCGCCGACCCTCTGGTCAAGGCAATGGCCGGGCGCGGCTCCGGCAGTGTCGTCTTCATCTCCTCGGTCAACGCCATCGCGCATTTCGGCAATCCTGCCTACGCCGCGGCCAAGGCTGGCATCAATGCCTATGCGAAGGCAATCGCCGTCGAGCTCGGCCGCAGTGGCCTGCGCGCCAATGTCGTGTGTCCGGGTTCCATCCGCACCGCCGCCTGGGACCACCGCCTTGCCAAGGATCCCGAAATCCTCGGCAAGCTGCAGCGGCTCTATCCGCTCGGTCGCATCGTCAACGCTTCGGAAGTGGCGGAAGCCGTTGCCTTTCTTGCGTCCGATCGCGCATCGGGCGTAACAGGCGTGGTGATGCCCGTGGATGCGGGACTGACGGCCGGCTGCCTGCCATTCATCGACGACATTCTGGGAGCGTGATCATGACCGACGTCGAGTTCCGCGACCTGTCGAAATCGTTCGGGCAGCACAAGATCCTCGAGAACATCAGCCTCGATATCAAGAGCGGCGAGTTCGTCGTTCTGGTCGGGCCATCCGGCTGCGGCAAGTCGACCTTGCTGCGCATGCTGGCCGGCCTGGAGACAATCACCTCCGGCGACCTGCTGATAGGCGGCGTGCGCGCCAACGAACTGCCGCCGCAGCGGCGCAACATCGCCATGGTGTTCCAGTCCTATGCGCTGTTCCCGCATCTGAAAGCGTCGGACAACATCGGCTTCGGCCCGAAGATCCGGGGTGAAACGCGCGCCGCGATCGACCAGAAGGTCAAGAAGGCGTCGGGCGTCCTCAATCTCTTCTCCTATCTCGACCGCTATCCCCGCCAGTTGTCCGGTGGCCAGCGCCAGCGCGTCGCCATGGGCCGCGCCATCGTGCGCGAACCGTCGGTGTTCCTGTTCGACGAACCCTTGTCCAATCTCGACGCGCAACTGCGCGTGCAGATGCGCGTCGAGATCAAGGCACTGCATCAGCGGCTCAAATCGACGATCGTCTATGTCACGCACGACCAGATCGAGGCCATGACCATGGCCGACCGCATCGTGGTGATGGACCGCGGCAGGATCCAGCAGGTCGGGGCACCGCTGGAGCTTTATGACCGGCCGGCCAACAAATTCGTCGCCAGCTTCCTCGGCTCCCCGTCGATGAGTTTCGTGTCCGGGGCCCTCAAGACATCGCCTGAGAAAACCTGGTTCGAATCGGCCGGCGGCGGGCGGCTTGCGCTTGTCGGCAAGACGGTGCCGGCGGACAGTGCGGTGGAAGCCGGCATCCGGCCCGAACATTTCATCATCGGCGAGGCTGACGACGCGATGGCGATCAAGGTGGATGTCGTCGAGCCGACCGGCTCCGAAACCCATGTCTATGGCGCCATTGGCGCTGATACGGTACGTGCCGTGTTCCGCGACAGGGTACCGGTCAGGCCGGGTGATCTGCTACCGGTGACCGTCGATCCCGGCAACGTCCATCTGTTCGACAAGGCGACAGGCATGCCGCTATGAAAACACACGCATGAAGACGCCGGCCGACATCATCACCCGCCTGCAACTGATGTCGCAGGACGGAACCAAGTCGGATCGCAAGCTCGCCGGTTTCGTGCTTGCCGACCTCGACTTCGTCTCCAAGGCGGCGATCTCGGAAATTGCCGCGCGCGTCGGCGTTAGCGAGCCGACAGTGACGCGGTTCTGTCGCAACCTCGGCTGCGAGGGCCTGCGCGACTTCAAGTTCTATCTGGCGCAGGCCATCGCCATCGGCGGCCAGTATCTGTCGCCCGAGCCATTGAGCCGCGACGCGCGCGAGCAGCGTATCGCGTCGGCCATTACCGAGGCGGCGATCGCCGCCATCCAGCGCTCCAGCGAAAATCTCGACATGACGACGCTGGTCGGCGTCGCCGCGCGGATCGCTGTCTCCGGCAATGTGCTTTGCATCGGCTCCGGCGGCATTTCGTCGATGATGGCGACCGAAATGCAGAACCGGCTGTTCAGGCTGGGTATGTCGGTGGTGGCGCAGATCGACGGACAGTTGCAGCGCATGTACGCCGCCGTTGCCACGCCCGACACCACGCTGGTCGCCTTCTCCGTTTCCGGCTATGCGCGTTCGGTCATCGATGCCGTGCAGGTCGCCCAGCAGTATGGCGCCACCACCGTCGCCATCACGGCGCCGGACTCGGCACTTGCCAAGGCCGCCGACACGGTGATCCATTTCCAGCCCTTGGAAGACGGCAACATCTACAAGCCGACATCGTCGCGCTATGCCCTTTTGGCGATCGTCGACATGCTCGTCACCTCGGTCGCCGAGACGCGCGGACCAAAGGTCCTCGAGAATCTGCGCCGCATCAAGCAGAGCGTGAACACGCTGAAAGTCGACGATCCGCGCCTGCCGCTCGGGGATTGAGACGTCTTCTATCTGTTCGCCAGGAGAGGGCTAATCTGAAACGAATGCGCTGCCCCTCATCCGCCTACCGGCACCTTCTCCCCGTATAGTGACGGGGAGAAGGGAACTTTGTCCGAACCGCCGGCGCTCATTCCATTGCCAGTTGGCGAAATCATCGGTGGCAGCGTCTTTCTCCCCGTCACTATACGGGGAGAAATGTCCGGCAGGACAATGAGGGGCGGCGCCGACCGACGATTTTTAGCCGCTACTCAACGCGTCGATGCTCTGCGCCAGGGCTCGCGGCTCGCCCGAAATGCGCAGCGTCTTCAGGCGGCTAGTGCCCCCAGAAACCACCGACACCGCCGACGCCGGCACGCCAAGTGCCTTGGCGACAAGCCGTTGCAGCGCCTGGTTGGCGGCGCCGTTTTCCGGCACGGCGCGGACGCGGGCCTTCAGATGCCTTCGTCCGTCCGTCGAAGTTTCAACGCCTTCGAGCCTGTCCAGCGCAGCCTTCGGCGTCAGCCGCACGAACAGGTCGACACCGCCATCGCGCAAGCGAAACGGTGAGCTCATGGAACCGCCGGCCTCAGACGACCAGCGACAGCACGGTGGTGAGCAGGAACTGCCGGAGGAAGAACAGGATCAACAGCAGGATGATAGGCGAAATATCGATGCCGCCAAGGTCCGGCATGAAACGGCGGATCGGGCGCAACGCCGGCTCGGTCAGCCGGTAGAGCATGTTGCCGATGCTGCCGACGAACTGATTGCGCGAGTTGACGACGTTGAAGGCGTAAAGCCAGGAAAAGATCGCCGAGGCGATGATGACCCACCAGTACAGGTCAAGCGCCATGACGATTGTTTGAATGAGGGCGATCATGCCGGTCTCCAATTGTTGCCGACATGTAGCCATTGCGCGCCAAACCGGCAAGGGCCGCCTTCCGCCACGCGCCGGCCCGGCGTTCGGCGGCCGGAGATTTCCACGAAACGCCGCCTTGACAGAAAACCACCGCGCCCGATAAATGCGCCATCCGCTGGACGGGGCTGTAGCTCAGCTGGGAGAGCGCGTCGTTCGCAATGACGAGGTCAGGAGTTCGATCCTCCTCAGCTCCACCAGCGGAATATCCCAACACCTGAAAAGACCCGCTATCTCCTGAACGTCGCTTTTGGTGGCGCATAACCGCCCGCCCAAATGGCGAGCCGCTCGCGTTCTGTGACATGAGAACTGTTGACGACGCTATCGGATGCCTCATCATGTTCGGCATCATTGGCCGCTTTCGCGATTCTCAGCGAGCGCCGGCTTGGCCCGTCCAGAAGATCCGACCGCTTATCCTATGAACCTCCACGTCAATAGCGTCGGAGGCGTGTGCTTCAGATCGTGCTCTCCGCGCCGTCACGTTAAGAGTATAGAAGCCGTTGACGATTAGATTTGCCACATGAAACTGCCTCGACATTCGAACGAACCCACCCTTCGGCTCTTTCTGCTCCGAATGGCTATGCCCATCATTGGGTTGACGCTGCTCATCGCAATCGCGACCACGGGGCTTCTGCTATGGTCCACGATTCAGACCGACAGCGTTGCCGTATCGCGGCAGCAAAGCCTGGTTGCCCTGATTGTATCCAAGCTGGAAAGCGGAGTCGCACACGACCAGGAGAGCGTTACCGTCTGGGACGACGCGGTAACGGCGCTGCGCAAACGGGACGAGAAGTGGATCGACATCAATCTAGGCAGTTGGATGCACACCTACTTCGGTCAAGACGAGATCTATATTCTCGATCCAACTGATGCGCCTATCTACGCATCGATAGACGGTTCGAAGGCCGACCCTGGCAGCTATACTTCCATAAAGGGGACCACCGGACGCCTTGTTGATGACCTCAGGGCAAGGCTCAAACGGGGGGACACCGAAGGCGTCTCGGAGCAAGTTCTCACGATAGGGGTTGCCGACTTGGCCATCGTCTCGGGCCACCCTGCCATTGTCAGCATAAAGCCGGTCGTATCCGACAGCGGCGACATCGCCCAGGTACAGGGTGAGGAATTTCTGCATGTTGCGATCCGATTTCTCGATGGCAATCTCGTCACCTCCTTCAGAAAAGATTATTTTCTGGACGGCGCGCGATTCTCCTGGGTAAATCTACAATCCTCGGCCGAGACGGCTTATCCCCTCCTCAGCAGGTCGGGTTCGACTATCGGTTTTTTTGTGTGGCAACCATATCGCCCTGGAGCCTTTGTACTCTTCCAGCTGGCCCCTATTCTTATAACTTTGTTTGGGTTGGTCTTGGGTGGCGTGATTTTGGGCCTGATCGCCTTTCGCAGGCGGAGTTTGAAGTTGAGAGAATCCGAGGACCGGATTTTTCATCTCGCACACAATGATCTGCTTACGGCCTTGCCCAATCGCGGCCAGTTCAACGAACGACTGGCCGATGCCCTGACGCGTCTACCCTCGACGGGCGAGCAGTTCGCCATTCTTTACCTCGACCTCGACCGATTCAAGCAGGTGAATGACAGTTTTGGCCATCCGGCAGGCGATGAGCTGCTCAGGGAGTTCGCCGATCGGCTGAGGCGGCTTACCACGGAAACGGACACCGTCGCCCGCCTGGGCGGCGACGAGTTCATCATCATCCGACGCTCGATCGGAGGGGAAGATGATGTCAAGGCTTTGTGCGACCGGCTAATTGAGTCCGCCCGCCGGCCGTTTGAAGTCTCGGGGATGCAAGTCTTTATTGGCTTGAGTGTCGGATGCGCATTTGCTCCCAAGGACGGGTTGGATCAGGTCGAACTGGTGAGGAAAGCCGACACGGCGCTCTACCACGCCAAGGCGGCGGGTCGCAGCAGCTACGCCTTCTTCGTGCCGGAGATGGACCAGACGCTGGCGATGCGCAAGGGCCTCGAGCAGGAACTGCGCAAGGCGCTGGAAGTGCCTGGCGCAATCCAGGTCCACTACCAGCCGCTCTATACGGCCGACACAAAGGAGATAATAGGCGTCGAAGCCTTGGCTCGCTGGTCCCACGCGGATCGGGGCTGGGTCCCCCCCGACCTGTTCATACCATTGGCCGAGGAAACGGGGTTGATCGATCAGTTGGGCGAACTGGTCCTGCGGCAGGCGTGCCGCGATGCAGCCAATTGGAAGATCGACACCCTGGCCGTGAACGTATCGGCCTTGCAACTGAACAATCCGGCTTTCGCAATGAAAGTGACCGGCATCTTATTGGAGGCGCAAATGGATCCGCGGCGCCTCGAATTGGAAGTGACAGAAAGCGCACTTTTGGAGCGCCGGACCGAATGCAAGCACAACATCGAGGCGCTGCGCCGCATCGGGGTGCGCTTCGCTCTCGATGATTTTGGCACTGGGTTTTCGTCATTGGGGCGCCTGCAGACCCTGGAAGTCGACAGGATCAAGATCGACCGGAGCTTCGTGCAAGGCTTCGGCCGCTCGAATGGCGACGAGGCAATCGTTCAGGCGATTATCGACCTGGCGCGCGCTACTGGCCTTAGCACCACTGCCGAAGGCGTTGAGACCGTGAGCCAATGCGATTATCTGCGCGAGCTCGGCTGCGACCAGCTTCAAGGCTTTCTGCTCTCGAGGCCTGTGCCGAAAGTGAGACTTCAAGAGCTGCTGGACGAGGAAGTTTTATCCCGACGCGCTTCCGCATGAGACGAACGGGTTGACGTACGACAAGGCCCGAGGAGCGCGTCTGTCGATTTCGCCCTGATTTTCTTGGCGTCCCAGCTTCGCACTGCCGGCTGGGTGATTGGCTTGCACAGCATCCAGAACCCCAACATTTTCGAGGTCGCGTGACGGCATGGGACACCTTGAAGAAGTAGTTCGGTGAACCTCAGCTCCGCCAGCGGAATATCCTGAAATCCTTTGTTGTGCTCGCGGATCTGGCGACCGCACGGAGACCCGCGGAGACAAATCCCGACTGGCACCGTGCCTTGGCCCCGTGTTCATTGATCTGGCTCGGCGCTCTCCCGCTCCACTGGCGCGATAGGGCCCTTGCGGTGCAGCCCCTGTTCCTCCACCGCCTTCAGGCGGACCACTGAAACCGAGCAAAGGGCTTGTGCCACGACTTTGGTCGAGACGCTGCCGAGGTGACGGCGAATTGCCGAGGACGCCCTTGCTCCAACGACGATGTGTCCGACGTCATTGTGCTCGGCGTAGTTGAGGATCGCATCGGCAGGGCTGACCGCTTCGAGGACATGGTAGCTGATGCGGTCTTCCGGCAGGTGCAGCGGACGGGCCCAGTCCTTCAATGCGACGAGCCGCCTCAGATACTCCGAGCGGCCCGTTTCGTCGGCTGCCGGCGCCTCGCCGATGATCTCGGTCTTCAGCACCGTTACACAGGCCAGCCAGGAGTCCGCGCGCGATGCAAGCACACGGGCGGTTTCGTTGAGAACTTCGCCTGCCAGCGCATCGCTGCCATTGGTCAGATCGACCGCGGCAAGGACAATTGACGGTCCGGCCTGTGTCCTCGACATGGTCGGCTTGCCGACAAGCGATCTGTCATCCGTCTTGCGAAACAGCTTCGTGATCGCAGCCCATGCGCCCACCTCCCGGGGCTTGCGTCTGACCACCACCACCTGGTCGGGGTTTCTCAGGTCGGAGAGAACCTGTGCCGCCTCGACATACCGTCGAGACCTGTCCACTTCCATGCATCGCAGGATGATGGCCTCCAGCCACCGCGGAATGGCCGCGTTGATGTCTCGCGGCGGCCTCGGGGCATGATAGAGCCTGCGCTTCATTCCGGCGAAAGTCGCCGGGCGCCCGAACGGCTCTTCGCCAGTGGCCAGCTGATAGAGAATACAACCCAGCGCGAACAGGTCGCTTGCGGGATCGGATCTCTCGCCGAGCACCTGTTCGGGCGAAATATAGGCGGCGGTGCCCATCGGCACGGAGCTTTCGGCGCCGAGAAGATCGGGGAGCTCCGCGTGCCGGGCGAGCCCGAAGTCGAGCAGCACCGCGCCGCGCCCGGCGAGAATGATGTTCTCGGGCTTGAGATCGAGATGAACGACCTTCTGCCTGTGCAGGGCGGCAAGAGCTGTCGCGATCTCGGTTCCGATCCTTGCCACCTCGCCCGCCTGCAGCGGCGCGTTGCCTATGACATCTGCGAGGCCAGTGCCGGCCACGAACTCCATGGCAATATAGGGAACCTGCGCCAGGCTGCCGGACGCCGCGAAACGCGGCACATGCGGTCCCGAGAGGCGTTTCAGGATCAGCTCCTCCGCCTCGAAACCGAGGATGACGGAGACATCCCCGCCCGGATCGAGAAACGGTATCTTCAGCACAAGCGGGAAATCGTACCGCAGGTTGGTCGCCCGCCACAGCGACGCCATGCCGCCGGTGGGCAGCTTTTCGACCAGCTCGAAACCATCGATGACTGTCCCTGCCTCAAACCGTTGCATGGAATACGCCTCCTCAGCGACCGATCTTCAAACGCATGCCAAGCCACCCGGGCAGACCGGCTGCCTGGATCTTGCGGGCCGTCTCTTCGTGATCATAGGGAACACGAACCATCGTGACCTCGTGCCGCTCCGTGTCGACGAGAGCATAACACGCCGCCGGATTGCCATCGCGGGGTTGGCCGACCGCGCCGACAACCACCAGATGCCGTGCCGGCGCGGACAAAGGCACCGCCACATTATCCAGCGGCCGGAAATGGATCGGCCGGCGGCCCGGCAGCGCGTAATAGACGGCCGGAACGTGGGTATGGCCGCAGAAAATGAAACGGGCATCGCTTGACGACAGGCAGCGTTCTGCTGCGTCGACGTCGCGTATGTAAAACCATTTTGCCGGCCGCTCCGCACTGGCGTGCACATACAGCCGGTCTTCGGATTGCAGCGAAAGCGGCAATCGCGCCAGGAAATCGAAATGCGCCGGAGCGAGGCGTTCGCGGGTCCACTGGACGGCGAATCGTGCATTCTCGGTCATGTCACTCCGGTTCAGAACCACCGCCTCATCGTGATTGCCGAGAACGCAAAGCGCCCCCTGGGCCACCAGAGCGGCGGCCCTCTCGACCACATGGATGGGATCAGGCCCATAGCCGACCAGATCACCCAGCAAGACCAGCTGGTCCGGGTCACGCTCGTGGACAGCCTCCAGCACCGCGTCGAACGCCTCGCGATTGGCATGGATGTCGGACAGGATCGCGATGCGCATTCAACATTATCCCGGGGATCGGCGGAACATCGCAAGTCACTTGCCGCGACTGATATCATCCGGCCCAGTGCCAACATCCCCCCGGTCGCCCAAAAAGCCAAACAAGGTTCTTAGGGCCCTGATCGGTTGGCTGCTTGATTTGGATCAAGAACCCGGTCGGGACTGGTTCGGCGCGAAGGCGTCCACCGTCAGCAAACAATCGTTTTTCGGCTCTCCGCGACAGGAGAAACGCACGCCATTGCGCCTCGACTCGAAATCTCCGGCAAAACTGTTGTCAATTGGACTTATGGCGACGACGGCCATCGGATCGCCGCTATTTTTTTTCGCGAGTCCCTCGTTACATTGACGTCATCTAATCGGTTTTTTTCTGTGTGTTGTACCGGAGCGTTTCGGGCGGGGGCGACCGAAGACGCTATATGGATTTCGAATCGAAATGAAAAATCCCCCTGCGGAAGCAAAGACGTGTCACTTCGCGAGAATCTCGCTGCAAACCTCAGACGACTTTGCAAGGATCATGCCTCTGTAAGCGCGGTGTGCCGTGAACTGCACATCAACCGCACACAGTTCGAACGCTACCTGCAGGGACAGACCGTTCCGAACAAAGCCACCGCCAAGCTGATATGCGACTACTTCCGCATCAACGAAGCCGAGCTGTACCAGTATCCCGACGCCCCCGAGCCAGCGGCCAGCGGCCTGCCGCCGATTTCCGAGGCGCTGTTCAAACAGATGATCCGCCCTCCCAGTCCATCGATCGCGGGGGGCACCTATTTCACCTATTTTTCGATCCCGACCCGTCCCGACCTCCTGATGCGGTCGGTGACGTTCGTGCGGCGTGACGTCGAGCTGGTCACGTTCCGACGGGTCACCGGATGGTCGGAGCGCCGGGGGGCAACCTGGGCGCGTGCGCGCGGCAACCACTATGGGGTGGCGATCGCACGCCTGAACTGGATCTATTTCAGCGGGATCAACCGCCGCCAGACAGGCGAACCGTCGCTGATCTCCGTGCAGTGGGCTCCCATCTCGGAGCCGGTGCTGACCGGCAAGGCCATGCTTCTGACGGAGACCGGTCCAGCATTCGTGCCCGTCATCATGCGGCAGGACGTAGCCAACATCCCGCCAAGGCAGGCGATCAAAATGGCGCATGTCATCAGGCTCGACGATCCGGGCGTCGACCCGCTCGTGGTCAGTCTCGCCCGCGACGGGTTGGGCTAGCCATGGCTTACGCTAAATATGAACAAGATGTACCGAAAAAGCGTACACTAACGATAGTTTACTCGATGTTTGAGTAAAATCGATTTTTTACACTTTACCGCGGAGAAATATAATTCGCAGCGAAGCTACCAAGTAGCGGATTTACTGCGATTTTAACAAACTTCTAACTCTTTCGAACTTACCTTTCTTGTCGCGGATCCCGTTTGGGGGGTCTTTCAGCAGATCCCGTTGGGGGGTCAGGAAAGGGATGAAAATGGCGAAGAAAGTGAACACGGCTCCGAAGCTGACGATTGCCGCCGGCACGCAGACCGCCTTCTTTTCCCAGGGCATGCACTACAACAAGCGCTGAAGTCGTTGGGCGCCGATGAGCGGGTTGCTCGTCGGCGCCTCGGCTCCATGGACAGCATTCAGCATCATGAAAATGCGCTCTTCAAAAACGCTTGTTTTCTACCCTGGACCGAACAAGGTCACTGGCTGCAATTTCCTGACCAGGAACGTATTTGAATGCAGCCCCGAGGTGATCGGTCTTCTCGCTTCCTGGGACAAATGGGCTTCGATAGCGGATGTCGCCCGCGCCCATGGATGGTCGCAGTCCGAACTGAAGGCTGTCGTTCCCCGGTTGCTCGATTTTTCCGCCCTGGTGACCGCCGGATCGCCGCTCGCCGAACAGGAGGCGCAGTTCTCCGGACAATGGAACTGGGGCATTCCGACCGCGCTGATGCATTTCTGCGTTCAGGACAGCGAGTTCATGACCATCGAGCAAGCGGAAGAGCGGCAGATCGAACGCGCTGGCCACACGCCGCAGCCCGACCTCCTGCTCAGGAATTCCCCGGGCGCCATTCGGCTGCCGAACGCATTGGAAGGCAATGAACTTCTCGCCCTGATGGCGCGGCGCCGCACCAACCGCACGGCGGCGACGCCCACCATCACATCGGAGCAACTTTCCGACTGCCTGTTTGCAGGCATGGGCATTACCGGCGAGACCACCAACTGCGTCGGCGCCCTGCCGCTTGGCATGACGCCTTCCGGCGGCGCGAGAAATCCCTACGAGGCCTATGTGGTCGCACTGGCGGTCGAAGGCCTCGAGCCCGGTGTCTACCACTATTCCGCCGCCGATCACGACCTTGGCAGGATTTCCGCGAACCACCTGCCGAAGATCTCCGAACTGGTCGGCGGGCAGGAGTGGGCGGACGCCATGCCATGCCTCGTCCTGCTGTGCGCGAAGCTCGATCGCACGATGTGGAAGTACGAGGATGCCAACGCCTATCGTGTCGTGCTGATCGAGGCCGGCCATATCGGCCAGAACATCATGCTGGCAGCGACCAATCATGGCTTGTCGGCGTGCCCCACGGCCGCGCTCAGTCATTCGGCAATCACGCGCCTGCTCGGCCTGGACCGCCTCACCGACGCGCCCGTCTATGCCTTGACCATCTCGACCCCGCAAACAGGTCCGTCTCCAGTGGGCCAATCGATCAATTAGTCGACTTAGTATGTCCAGAACGACCAGTACCGCGTTCCCTGAGTTCCACCCGATCATGACAGGAGCAGCACGTGCCAAATCAGTCCTTACGTCAGTCTGAGATAGACAGCCTTCAATATATTTCGTCGATGACCAACGAACTGGTGCAGATGGCCGAAGCAAGCCGTTTTCCGATGATCTCCTATCTTCTGGGCATGGCCTATGCCGAGGCCTTCGACGCTCTTCGCGGCGCACGGCCGGCCAAGCATGCGCAGTTCGGCGGCAACCCGCTCCACTCCAAGATGCACGCGAAAGACAATCGCGCCCTGCCAGGGAGAGCGTAGCCGGCATGCAACCGTCAGCCGCATGCGCGGTGGCAGGCCCGACCTCCCGTCCAAACCGCTGGGAGACGCTGTGTGCGTTGCAAAGCCTGCTGCCGATGCTGAAGAAAGCCGTTGCCGATCTTGACCGCGCCGACATGATCTACTGGTTCGAGCTGGCTGATGCCGAGGTCGCCAACATCATCAGGGGCCGGCCGTCCGATACGACGGCGATCCCGGCCTTGATCGCATGCAGCCCGCACAACCGGCATCCGCTCGCGCGGACCTAGGCGTTCAGTGTCTGATCGTTGAACCGCTCCAACCAGTCGTTTTTGCGCAATTCCAGGCGGAAGACCGTCACGCGCTTTTCCCGGAATTGCTTCAGGGGGACCTCGCCAATGAACATGATCGTCGACATCAGGAGCATTGATGTCAGGGAGAGCATTTTCAGGCGGCTCGACGCGTTGATCGCCGGGCGACCGCCGTCACCGGATGCCGCGCGGGTCGAGGCCCACCAACTTATCTCGATGGCAACAGCCGATACCTGCCAGGCCGACAATCTCTGGGGCGCGGTGGACGCCTTTCATGCCCATTTCGATTTCATGCTGCGGACCATAGAGATCAATGGTGCCGACGACCCGAACCTCGGGATCCTGCGCACGAAATGCCGCTTCTATCTGCAACAGGTCGAGGCCTTGTGCCTGTCGCAGGGCTATTGATCGGCTGATCCCTGCCCTGGTCCCTAATTGCGCAGGCTGAACACGAAGGGCGCCGTACGGCTGACGCGGGAACCGAGTTCCGCCGGCGGTGCCGGCACCGTGGCGCCATGGAGCACGGCGAGCGCCGCACGATCGAGATCGGGGTCGCCGGAAGAACCAACCATCCGGGCGGACAATACGCGCCCGGAAGAATCGATCGTGAATGTGACCCTCACGTCGCCTTCCGCGCGTCGGGCCCTCGCCGCACTCGGATAGCGCGTATGCCGCCTGATCCAGGCCGCCAGGCTGGAGTTCCATCTGGCAGGGTTCACGCCCGATCGGGAAGCCGCTTCGGCCGACTTCGGCGCGGCTGTCTTGGCCGCCGGCCTGGCGTCGGCACTGGCGACGGTTGGCGGCGGCGCCTTCTCCTTCCTTGGCCGCGGCCCGGGCTTCTCGACAGGCTTTTTCACCTTGGCTTCAACCGGTTTCTTTTCCTCGGGCGCTTCGACCGGTTTCGCCTGCGGCAGCGGAATGACCACGTCGGGGGCGACGGTCTCGACAATATCGGGGACGACTTCGTCCAGCGGCGGCTGGTCGGCTTGTTCAGTCACGTCGGTTTGGGCGGGTTCGGTCTCTTCGGGCGGAACCGCGTCCGCCTGTTCGACAATCGGCTGCATCTGTTCCACCGGCTTTTGCGGTGCCGGCTCCGGCTCGGTCTGATCGGGCGTCACCGCGTCCAGCGCGGCCATCTGTTCTTCCACAGCCGGCATTGCCACCATCGGCGCCATCTCGATCAGCTGGGCCGGTGGCGGGCCGCCATCCGCTTCGTCGATCAGGCTGAAGCTCTGCACGGCATAGGCAACCGCGACATGGGCTCCAAGGACCAGCATGGCCGCACCTGCCCACAAGCCAATATCGCGCCAACCGAAACGCGAAAGCTCCACCGTGGGCAAGGCAGCCGATGGCGTCATGGCGACGCCGCTCCCGTGGCGGCCGGGGCATCGGCCGCGGACGATGTCTCCAGGCCGACCAGCGCGATCTTCAGATAGCCGGCGCCGCGCAGCAGGTTCATCACTTGCATCAGGTCGCCATAGCCGACCGCCTTGTCGGCACGCAGGAAGATGCGCGTCTGCTTGTCGCCCTTGGTTCTGCTGTCCAGCGTTGCGGCGAAAGCCGGGCGTGGCACGGTATCGTTGCCGATCGCCAGCGTCAGATCTTCTTTCAACGTCAGGAACAGCGGCGTCTCGGGTCGCGGCGCGGGCGTTGCGGTCGAGCCCGGCAGATCGACATTGACATCCACCGTCGCCAGCGGCGCGGCGACCATGAAGATGATCAGCAGCACCAGGATGACGTCGATGAACGGGGTGACGTTAATCTCGTGGCTCTCCTCGAGATCGTCGTCCACGGTCTGTCGGATTCTGCCTGCCATGGCGTTGCTCCGTTCCCGTGCCGCCATCATCGCGCCGCCGTCGCCGGCGCGACGGCGCGGAAATCCAGATCGCGGCTGACCAGCCGTTCGACGCCCGCCGACGCGTCGGCGAGGATCTGCCGGTAGCCGGCTATTGAGCGCGCGAAGACGTTGTAGATGACGACGGCCGGTATCGCCGCGACGAGCCCCATCGCCGTAGCCAGCAAGGCTTCGGCGATACCGGGAGCGACCACGGCCAGATTTGTGGTCTGCGCCTGCGAAATGCCGATGAAGGCGTTCATGATGCCCCAGACGGTGCCGAACAGGCCGACAAAGGGCGCGGTCGAGCCGATCGTCGCCAGCACCCCGGTGCCACGCGACATGCGCCGCGAGGCCGCCGCCTCGATGCGCGACAGGCGCGAGGTGACCCGCTCCTTCAGCCCGTCACCGCTGACATGGTCGAGCGCACCGGCCGAAAGCGCGGTTTCCTCCTCGGCCGCCCGCACCAGAAGCGCGCCGGGGCCGCCGCTGCGGTCGAGCGCGCGGCTGGCCTGCTTCAGCGTCGCGGCATCCCCGATCGCCCGGACGGCGCGACGGATGCGCAGCTTGCCGCCGAAAATCTCCAACGATTTGGCCAGCCATATCGTCCAGGTGACGAGGGAGGCAAAGGCAAGTCCGATCATCACTGCCTTGACGATGATATCGGCCGCCATGAACATGCCCCACGGCGACAGATCATGCGGCAGGGTCAATTCCATCGCCGTCGACGGTCCGGCCTCGACTGGCGAACTGGCGACCGGCTGGATGCCCGGCTGCTGTTGCACGGGCGCAGCCGCTGCTGGCGGGGAAGCTACCGGTGCAGCGGCGGGTGCGGTGGGTGCCTCGATCGCCGGGGCAGCAGTGCCCGATTGCTCCTGGGCGGTCGCACTGCCGGCCGACAGGATCACGGACGCGGTCAACGCCGCCAACAGGCCATTTCTCGACAACAGCTTCTCTCCAGTGCGGCCGCCCGCATTTCCAGATCCGGGCTTCGGCGTGCCAGTGCCCGGTTGACTATAAAACATGACATTGCTAGTCAACATTGAAGATGGCTTCAACAGTCAACAAAACATAGTGACGTGCGGTGGCATCGACCCGGCGGCTGGCCGACGCCCAGCATCTCGCTTCTTCGTGTTAGGACTGCCGCCCGGCTGGACGGCTGCAACTTCGCCGGTCAGGATGGACCTCACAATCGGTGAGGAGAGAACCACGGATGATCAAGGCGAGGCCCTTCGACTTCCCCTATGACGGCAGGCTGGTTGCGGAAAACACCGCGCTGGTCGTCATCGACCTGCAGCAGGACTTCCTGTCGACGACCGGCTACTTCGCCAGGCAGGGCTATGATCCGTCGCCGCTAAGGGCGATCCTGCCGACGGTGAGCCGGCTGATCGCCGCCGCCCGCAAGGCCGGCCTGACGATCATCCACACAAGGCAGGGTTACAGGGCTGATATGGCCGACATGACGCCCTACGAGAAATGGCGCCGCAAGCGCGCCGGTCTCGAAGGCACCGAAATCCTGCTGCGCTCCGGCCCGGGTTTTCAGATCGTTCCAGAGATCGACGTCGCGCCGCAGGACATCATCGTCGACAAGACCTGCAACAGCGCCTTCACCTATACGGATCTCGAGCTTGTCCTGCGCGCGCAAGGCATCACGCATCTGTTGTTTTCAGGGTGCACGACGGATGTCTGCGTCCACACCACGCTGCGCGAGGCCTGCGACCGCAATTTTCAGTGCCTGACGATCTCGGATGCCTGCGCCAGTGGCGACAGGCAGGCGCACGAAGCCGCGCTTCACATGGTGACGATCGAGGATGGCGTCTTCGGCGCGCTGGCTGATTCCGCCGCCGTCATCGAAGCCCTGTCGCGGCTGAGCGACGCGACAGGCTAGTTCGACGGCCGCCACGGCACCTGTCAACCCGCTGCACGCGTCTCCGGCCTCGTGCGAGCCGCAAACGCCCCGGGCTGGAATTCGTCGGTTTCACGACGCGCCAGGGAGTTGCGCAACAAGGCGATCGTTTCCCGGCCGACTGTCGCGATCTCGCGCGGCGTGTCGACGCCGACAATCATGAATTCATCGATCCCGAGCCCGGCATAGGCAAGCAGCGACAGCGCGACCTGGGCCGGTGGCCCCGAAACGTCGACCGCCTTGTGGCCGGTGGTGGAAACACCCCGGTGGATCCTAACCGGAAGCGCAAAGCGCAGCTTGCTCGCCCGGCCGTGTTCGGCCGCGGCGCCACGCACCCGCTCCATCAACTGCTGGACCTCGTCGATCGGGCCCGGCGCCAGTTCAAAGACATCGGCATGCCGGCCGGCCACCTTGAGCGCCGTTCCGGATTGCCCGCCCATGCGGATGGTCAGGTCGGCGCCGTGAGGACCCTTGCGGGGCACATAGCCGCCCTTGATGCTGTAGAACGCGCCTTCGTGGTCGAAGGGGCGGTCGTTCGACCACAGCCGCTTCAGCAGTACCAGATATTCATCGATGCGCTGCCAGACGACCGTATGCCCGACCGGCCGTGTCTCGGCATCGTCGTCGCTCAACGGCTCGCTGATCATCCTGAGCGCCAGACGTCCGCCGCTCTTCCTGTCGATCGACGCCAGCTGGCGCGCCGCCACCGTCGGCTCGACCACGCCTGCCCAGTGGGTGAGCACGACTTCGAGCGACGAGGTGCGATCGAGCACCTGGGCAGCAAGATCCATGTTGGTCAGCAGCCCGGCCGAATCGTCGACGACGATCTTGCGGAAGCCGCCGTCCTCGATCAGCCCAAGCTTGGTCGCGGTCTCGGCGAAATCATAGAAGAACGGAGCCGTGGTGTGGGCAGGGTGCGTTTTACCGGGAACATGCGTGAACTCGATCGGCATTGCCATCTCCTCCGTCACGTCAGGCGCGCGCAAAAGCGCACCGAGGATTCGGTTCATTCAACTCCGATTTGACTGCAAGCGGTGGGCGGCTAGCCCCGGTCGATCCGACGACTCAGGGAATAAGGCCCAGGACAACTGCCCCGGTGAACACGAACGCAAGGGCAAAGACGAGATAGGCGAAAGCTCCGGCATAGGCCGGGCGAAAAGTCTGGGCATTGGCCAGCCGCTGGCCGTTGCCGTCAGTCTGAGCGTTCTGGATATAGGACATATCGACCTCCGTCTCGCTGCTTAATCTATAAAACTTGTAGACTTTGTCGAGTGCTATTTTTGAGCCAAAAGCAGAATAATTTTCTCCCCTATGGCCTCAAATTGGTTCCCGTTTGCTGAGATGGCCGCCTTGGCCGCCGATCGACATGGCATATCCATGGTCTCCCTGCGCAGATGAATGGGCCCATATTCTTGTTCTCACTGCACCCCACTTGGTGCATTGGCCGCCCGGTGTGTGCGCGATAGAATCGCCAAACCAGCAAACGAAAATCATCAAAAGGGGAGTGGAAAAATGGGCACAAGACTGGCCGGCAAGGTTGCCATCATTTCGGGTGGCGCGACGGGAATGGGCGGGGCGGCCTCGGAGCTGTTCGCGGCGGAAGGCGCCAGGGTGGCGATCATCGACCGCAACGGCGAGGCGGCCGCTGCCACAGCCGCGGCGATCCGCGCGCGCGGCCATGTCGCCGAGCATTTTGTCGCCGACGTGTCCGACGAAGCGCAGGTCGAAGCTGCCGTAAGGAGCGCGACGGAAAAACTCGGCCCGGTCACCGTGCTTTTCAACCATGCCGGCACCATCGTCATCAAACCCTTCCTGGAGACCACCGTTCAGGAATGGGACTGGCTGCATGCCGTCAATGTGCGCTCGATGTTCCTGATGACGCGCGCCGTACTGCCCGGCATGATCGCGGCGGGTGGCGGCTCGATCGTCTGCACCTCTTCGATCTCGGCGGTTGCGGCGACGCCGATGGAGGTGCTCTACGACACCACCAAGGGCGCCTGCCACATGTTCGCGCGCGCCATCGCCGTCGAATTCCGCGACCGCAACATCCGCTGCAACGCGGTCTGCCCCGGCTTCATCCGCACACCCCACGGCCTGCGTGAGGTCGCCGATTTGGGCCGGCTCGGCGTCGATGTCTCCGACGCGGCGCTTGCCGCGCAGCAGGGCCGGATCGGCGAGCCGGAAGAGGTGGCCAAGGCAGCGCTCTACCTCGCCAGCGACGAGGCCAGCTTCGTCACCGGCGCGCATCTGTTCGTGGACAATGGCTTTACCGCCATGTGAGGCGTCCCAGGGACAGCCTGGCGTGCCTTTCCTCTACCCCGTCGATCGGGGGAGAGGTGTCGAGCGCAGCTCGACGGAGTGGGGGTCGACCCTTGGGCGCGGTGCAGGAAGATTCTTCCTCCTTGGTCCCCTTTCAATATCCGTTGGCGACGGTTGCCAGGTGGTTCCCCCACTCCGTCGCTGCTTCGCAGCGCCACCCTTTCCCCTCCGGAGGGAGAGGAAAGGACGCCAAGTTCTACTCGTCTACCGCTCCTCGCGTCGGAACGGCTTGAGCAGCGCCGATGGCGCCACCGCGTTGCGTGACATCACCGCCATGGCGACGATGGTGAAGATGAAGGGCAGCATCAGGAACGCTTCGTAGGGTATGTGCCCGAGCCCGCTTGCCTGCATGCGCAGTTGCAAGGCATCGACAAAGGCGAACAGAAGGGCCGCGCCCGCCGAACGCCACGGATCCCAGCGGCCGAACACCACCAGCGCGATCGCCACCCAGCCGCGCCCGGAGACGACGCCGAAGGTGAAGGCGTTGAACTGCGCCATCGACAGGAAGGCGCCGGCCAGCCCCATCAGCGCGCCACCCAGGATCACCGCCTGGAAACGCGTGGCGATGACGCTGACGCCGGCCGAGTCCGCGGCGCGCGGATTTTCGCCGACCATGCGCACCGACAGGCCCCATGGCGTGCGGTAGAGAACGAAGGCGGCGAGCGGTATGGCCAGCATCGCCATGTAGACCAGCGAAAACTGGTTGAACACCGCCTGCCCGAGCACCGGAATGTCGGACAAGACCGGGATCGGCAGCGTCTCGAACCCCTTGATGTTGGGCGGCACGGATTGCTGGCCAAAGATCAGCCGGTAGAGGAAATAGGCGAGACCCGACGAGAACAGCGTGACGCCAATGCCGCAGACATGCTGGCTGAGGCCGAGCGCCACCGTGAACAGCGCATGCAGCGCGCCCATCAGCATGCCGGTGAACACCGCCACCAGCACGCCGAGCCACAGGCTGCCGCTGAGGCTGGTGGCGGTGAAGCCGGTCATCGCCGACAGTAGCATGATGCCTTCGATGCCGAGATTGAGCACGCCGGCGCGCTCGGAGAACATTTCGCCGAGCGTGGCGAAGGCCAGCGGCGTGGCGATGCGGATGATGGCGGCGAGGAAGCCTACCTGGAAGATCTGTTCGAACACCGCGCTCATCTGGCGGCTCCGACGCGGCGGATGCGATAGGCGGTGAACAGCAGCGCCACCAGCATGGCAAGCAAGGCAGTGCCCTGGATGACGTCGCTGAGGAAGGCCGGCACGCCGGTCGCGCGCGACATCGCCTCCGCGCCGGTCATCACGGCGGCGAGGAAGATCGCCGCCGGCACCACGCCGAGCGGATTGAGCCGCGCCAGCATGGCGACGACAATGCCCGAATAGCCGTAGCCCGGCGAAATGTCGCTCATCACCTGGAAATGCACGCCGCCGACCTCGCCGACGCCGGCCAGTCCGGCCAGCGCGCCGGACAGCAGCGCGGTCGACAGCAACACGCGTTCGACGTTGATGCCGCCATAACGCGCCGCTTCGGGATTCTCGCCGGTGACCCTGATCCGAAAGCCGAGCGTCGTGCGCACGATCAGGAACCAGATCAACGGTGCCGCGATCAGCGCCACAACGACGCCGAGATGCAGCCGCGTGCCTTCGAGCAGCACCGGGAAATTCGCCGAATCCTCGATCGGCGGCGAGATCGGATAGCCGCTGAACGTATCCTTCCACGGCCCCTCGATCAGCGCCATCAGCGCATAGTAGATGACCGAGTTGAGCAACAGCGAGCTGACGACATCATCGACCTTGAATTTCACCCGCAGCGTTGCCGGCACGAGGGCAACGGCCGCACCGGCCGCGGCACCCGCCACCGCCATCAAGACCATGGCCAGCGGCCCCGGCATCGGGATGGCGCCGACAAAGCAGCTGGCCACCGCGCCGGCCAGCAACTGACCCTCGGCGCCGATGTTCCAGAATTTGGCCCGGAAGGCGACGGCCACCGCCAGCCCGGTGAAGATCATCGGCGCGGCGCGCACCATCGTTTCGGTGATCGCGTAGCTGTCGCCGAGCGAGGCGGTGAACATCACGCCATAGGCTTCGAGGACGCCGGCGCCGGCCAGCGCGATCAGACCGCTGCACAGCACGAGCGTGGCACCGATCGCCAGCAGCGGCAGCGCGAGGTTGAACCAGGCGGGCGTCGAGGTGCGGACTTCCAGGCGGAACATCAGCTATGGCCCTCCGCCCCGGTCATCATCAGGCCAAGCCGCGCGATCGTCGCATCGGCGCTGTCGAGTGTGCCGACGATGCGGCCTTCATACATCACCGCGATGCGGTCGCAGAGCACCAGCAGTTCTTCGAGATCCTCGCCAATGACGATGATGCCGCAGCCCTTGGCCCGCATGTCGAGGAATTTTTCGTGGATGAAACGGGCGGCACCGATGTCGAGGCCGCGTGTCGGCTGCGAGACGATCAGCACCTTCGGATCGAAGGCAAGTTCGCGCGCCAGCAGCGCCTTCTGCAGATTGCCGCCGGACAGCGCGCCGGCGCGGGTCATCGGCCCGGGACACCTGATATCATAGGCCTTGATCTGCGCCTCGGCGAAGGCACGGATCGCATCCGGCTTGAGCAGGCCCTTGCTGCTGAACGCCGCCGTGCCGATGCGCGGCAGCACCATCGAATCGGCGAGCGGCAGATTGGTGACCAGACCGGTGGTCATGCGGTCTTCCGGGATACGGCCGAGTCCAAGCGCCTGCACCTCGCGCGGCGAGAACCGCGACACGTTTTGGCCGGCGATCGTCATCTGGCCGGCATCGGGCGCACGCACGCCGGAGATGACCTCCGCCAGCGCCCGCTGGCCATTGCCCGACACGCCGGCAATGCCGAGGATCTCGCCGGCACGGACGGCAAGCGATACGTCGCGCAGCGCCGTTCCCGAATGCTGCGATGTGGAAATGCCGTCGAGCGTCAGCACCGCAGCACCGGGCGATGATGGCCCCCTCGCCGGCGGCACGATCTCGTGGCCGCACATCAGTTGCGCCATTGCGGCCGATGTCGTGTTGGCCGGGTCGTCGACGCGGCCGGCGACGCGGCCGAGCCGCAGCACCGTGCAGCGATGCGTCAGCGCCCGCACCTCGTTGAGCTTGTGCGAGATGAAGATGATGCCGAGCCCTTGCGCCGCCATCGAACGCAATGCCGAAAACAGCCCGTCGACCTCGCTCGGCGCCAGCACGGCCGTCGGCTCGTCGAGGATCAACAGCCTGGCGCCGCGAAACAGCGCCTTGACGATCTCGAGCCGCTGCTGCTCGCCGACCGACAGCCCCGAGACCGGAAGGTCGGGATCGAGCGTCAGCCCATGCTGGCGGCCGATCTCGGCGAGACGGGCCAGCCCGCCGGCGCGGTCGATCCGTCCCGATTTGCCGGGAATGCCTATGAGCAGATTCTCCAGCACCGTCAGCCGTGGCGCCAGATGGAAATGCTGGTGCACCATGCCGATGCCGGCGGCCAGCGCATCGGCCGAACTGGTGATCCGCACCGGCTTGCCCTGGATGAGGATCTCGCCGGCGTCCGGCGCATAGGCGCCGAACAGCACGTTCATCAGCGTCGTCTTGCCAGCGCCGTTCTCGCCCAGCAGCCCGAGGATCTCGCCCGGTGCAACGCTGAGATCAATGGCCTCGTTCGCCTTGACGGCGCCGAAGCTCTTGGTGATGCCGCGCATTTCGATGAGTGGGGCGGGCAAGGGTCAGAATGCCTCCGATGAGATGGCGCGGCTCTTTACCCTCCCCTTTGTGGGGGTGAGAAGCGGTCCGTGCAGCGGACGAAAAGCCAATTGCTTGGCTTTTCGAGCTTCGAACGCCCTGAGCCTGCGAAGGGCTGGGCTGACAACTAGCGAACCGGCTCACCCCCTCGAGGGAGAGGGCAAGGCGCTCTAATCCGAAACCGGCGTGTTCTCGTCCACGTCGACGCGGAAATTGCCTTCGAGGATCTCGGCCTTCTTCTTCTCGACCAGATCCTTGACGTCGGCGGGCAGCGTCTTGTCGAACTTGTGGTAGGGCGCGAGATAGGAGCCGCCCTTGGCCATGCGCGAGAAGTCGCCATAGTCCTGCGCGGTGAAGACGCCGGCCTTGACCAGCTTGATCGCCTGTTCGACCGTCGGATACATGTCCCAGACCGGGCCGGTGATGACCGTGTCGGGGCCGAGGCTCGACTGGTCGGACATGTTGGAAATGGCGAGGATCTTCTTCTCGGCCGCCGCTTCGATGACGCCGAAACGCTCGGCATAGATGACGTCGGCCCCGGCATCGATCTGCGCGACCGCTGCTTCCTTGGCCTTGGGCGGATCGAAGAACGAGCCGATGAAGGCGACCTTCTTCTTGATGTTCGGATTGACCTCCTTGGCGCCGGCGAAGAAGGCGTTGACCAGCCGGTTCACTTCCGGGATGCCCATCGCCGCGACGGCGCCGATCGTGCCCGACTTCGACATCTTGCCGGCGATCATGCCGGAGAGATAGGCCGGCTCGTGGATCCAGTTGTCGAAGACGCCGAAATTCGGTTCCGCCGGACCGGCGCCCGAGCCGAACAGAAAGGCGGTCTTCGGGAACTGCTTGGCCGTGCGGCGCGATTCACGCTCGGCGGCGAAGGCGTCGCCAAGCACCAGCTGATAGCCGCCTTGCGCATATTCGCGCATGACGCGGCTGAAATCGGCGGTCTGCACCTTCTCCGACCATTTGTATTCGATGCCGAGTTCCTTCTCGGCCTTCTGCAGGGCAACATGGATCTGGTTGTCCCACGGCTCCTCGATCGGCGTAGCGAAGATCGCCGCCACCTTCAGCTTCTTGTCCTTGGCGAAGGCGGCGCCCGGCAGCATGGCCGCGGCCAGGCCAAGCGCGCCGAGCTCCAGCACGTTGCGTCGCGAAAGCCCTTCGCGTTTTATCTGGAATCTGTTCTTCCGGTTTTCCATTGCATTCCCCTCTGTTCGACAGCCGTGTCGAGCCGGCTGTTCGTGAAAATGTCAGCCTACAGCGCCGCGCGTCCTTCGGACGCGCAAAGGACGCTGTAGCATCTTGGTTCTGCGCATGACCCTTTCCGAAAATCGACATCGATTTTCGGGGTCATGCGCTGGGAACTATGGAACGACGCTAGACTTTTGTCCACATGGTCAAATTTGACTACGCGCCGAACCGGCCTAGATCTTGGCCGGCGGAAGAGTGCGGTTGGTCAGGCCCGTTCGAGCGCGATCGCTATGCCCTGCCCGACGCCGATGCACATGGTTGCCAGCGCATAGCGGCCGCCACGTTCGCGAAGCTCCAGCGCCGCCGTGCCCGATATGCGGGCGCCCGACATGCCCAGGGGATGGCCGAGCGCGATGGCGCCGCCATTCGGGTTGACGTGCCCGGCATCCTCGGCAATGCCGAGCTGGCGCAGCACGGCGATGCCTTGCGAGGCAAAGGCCTCGTTGAGCTCGATGACATCGAACTGTTCTGGTGTCAGACCGAGCCGCGCGCACAGCCTCTCGGTCGCCGGCGCCGGGCCGATGCCCATGATGCGCGGCGCAACGCCGGCGGCGGCACCGCCAAGAATGCGCGCGATCGGCGTCAGGCCGTATTTCTTTGCTGCCGCCTCCGAGGCGACGATCAGTGCCGCCGCCCCGTCATTGACCCCGGAGGCATTGCCGGCCGTCACCGTGCCGCCCTGGCGGAACGGCGTCGGCAGCTTGGCCAGCGCCTCGACCGTGGTGCCGGCGCGTGGATGCTCGTCCTTCGACACGACCATCGGATCGCCCTTGCGCTGTGGGATGGTCACATCAGTGATTTCCTTCGCCAGTCGGCCATTGGCCTGTGCCGCGACGGCCTTGTCCTGGCTGCGCACGGCAAAGGCGTCCTGGTCGGCGCGCGACACCGAAAAGTCCTCGGCGACATTCTCGCCGGTCTCCGGCATCGAATCGACGCCATACTGCTTCTTCATCAGCGGATTGACGAAGCGCCAGCCAATGGTGGTGTCGTAAATCTCGGCATTGCGCGAGAACGCCGTGTCGGCCTTGGGCATGACGAAGGGCGCGCGGCTCATCGATTCGACGCCACCGGCGATCATCAACTCCGCCTCGCCGGCCTTGATGGCGCGCGCGGCGATGGTCAGCGCGTCCATGCCTGAGCCGCACAGGCGATTGACAGTCGAGCCGGAGACCTCCTTCGGCAGGCCGGCCAGCAGCAGCGCCATGCGCGCCACGTTGCGATTGTCCTCGCCGGCCTGGTTGGCGCAGCCATAGACGACGTCGTCGACCGCCTGCCAGTCGACGCCGGAATTGCGCTCGACCAGCGCTTTCAGCGGGATGGCGCCGAGGTCGTCGGCACGCACGGAAGACAAAGAACCGCCGAAGCGCCCGATCGGCGTGCGGATGTAGTCGCAGATATAGGCCTCGGCCATGCTAGGCAGCTTTCTCTTTTCCGGTTCCCTCATGCGCCGCCTTGGTGCGGGCCTGCAGGTCGCGCAATGTCTTGAGTTCGAGTTCGCTTGGCGCCGGCGTTTCGTCAAGCGCCTCTGCGAACTTAACCACCCAGCCACAGGTCTCCTGCACCTGCTGGCGCGTGACCCCGGGATTCAGCGACACCACCGTGAATTCCTTGGTCACAGGGTCCGGCTTCCAGATGGCGAGATCGGTGATCAGCAATGTCGGGCCGGCGGTGTCGATGCCGAGACGCTTGCGATGGTCGCCACCCTCGCCGTGACCGAAGGAGGTGAAGAAGTCGATCTTCTCGACCATGCCGCGCTTGGTCTGCGCCATGGTGATATAGACCTGCTTCGATGACGTCGCGATCTCCGGCGCGCCGCCGCCGCCGGGCAGCCGGGTCTTCGGGTGAAAATAGTCGCCGATGACCGTGGTGTTGATGTTGCCGAACCTGTCGAGCTGGGCGGCACCGAGGAAGCCGATCGAGATGCGCCCGCCCTGCAGCCAGTAGCGGAACATTTCCGGCACCGCGACGGTGGTGACCGCGGTCTCGCACAATTCGCCGTCGCCGATCGACAGCGGCAGCACGTCGGGCGCCGTGCCGATCGTGCCGCTCTCGTAAATTAATGTGATATCCGGCGCATGCGTCAGCCGGGCGACATTGCAGGCGGCGGACGGAGCGCCGATGCCGACGAAGCAGACATCGTCGTTCTGCAGCGCACGGCTGGCGGCGATCGTCATCATTTCGTTGGGGGTGAAGCCCAAATTGTCGCTCATGCCGCTTTCCTCAGATGCTCGACCCGGGCCGCGAAATCGTCGGCACTCTTCTCGATGACGTTCGCCTGCATCCACGCCTGGAATTTTTCCCGGTCGGCGGCGATCTCGTCCCACTCGAGATAGGCGGCATTGTCACGCGCATAGTAGCCATGCGCGTAGGACGGATGCGAGCCGCCGGGCACGACGGATATCGCCGTGATCGTCCAGCGCGGCAGCACGGTCAGATTGGGGTGCAGATCATCGAAATTGTCGACCACTTCCTCCACCGTCACCACCGCGCGCCTGGCCGCCAGCACGGCTTCCTTCTGGATGCCGATGATGCCCTCGACCAGCACATTGCCTTTCCGGTCGGCCTTCTGCGCATGGATGAAGGTGACGTCAGGCCGGATCGAGGGAACGGCGGCCAGCACTTCGCCGGTGAACGGACAGGTGACCGATCTGATGTTCGGATTGACCGCCGCCAGCCCGGCCCCGCGATAGCCGCGGAACACCGCGCAGGGCAGGCCGGCCGCGCCCGCCTCATAGGCATTGGCCATGCCGGCGTGGCTGTGCTCCTCGATCTCGATCGACCTGGGAAAGCCGTTCTCGATGGCGTCGCGGGCGCGCCGCAGCAGGCCGACGCCGGGGTTGCCGACATAGGAGAAGATGATCTTCTTCGCCATGCCCATGCCGATCATCTGGTCGTAGATCAGGTCCGGTGTCATGCGGATCAAAGTCAGGTCGCGAAAACCCTGGCGGATCGCCTCATGCGCGGCGGCTGTCGGGATCAGATGGGTGAAGCCCTCGAAGGCGACCGTATCGCCGTCATTCAGGTTCTCCGCGACGGCCTGTTTGAGCGGCAGGAACTTGACCATCCAACATGCTCCGGGATTCAAAAGTTCGCATTGCGAACATATGTTCCATATGCGATACTTTTATGCCGATTGAGGGTGCGGAGTCAATTCGCACGACAATACCCTTCCGCGGAGGTTCGATGGACGAAGAGACCGCTTCCCGTGACCATGTCGGCTCGCTCGAGCGCGGCCTCGCCGTCATGGAGATCCTTGCCGGCCACCCCTCGGGCATGACGCTGACAGAAATGGCCGAGCAAGCCGGCCTGACCCGAGCCGGCGCCCGCCGCTTTCTGCTGACGCTTGTCGCCACCGGCTATGCCACCCAGGTCGGCCGCGTGTTTTCGCTGTCGCCGCGCCTGCTCACGGTTGCCCGCACCTGGCTCGGCGGCGGCTCGCTGTGGAGCTTCGCCGCGCCGATCATGCGCGCGGTTGCTGCACAGCTGAACGAAGCCTGTTCGGCTGCCATCCTGTCGGGCCAGGATGTCGTCTATGTCGCCCGCATTCCCGGCCGCCGCATCCTCAGCGTGTCGCTCGATGTCGGCACCCGGCTGCCGGCCTATTGCACCTCGATGGGGCGGATCCTGCTTGCCGGCCTGGCGCCGGGCGACCTCGACACATTTCTCGGCCAGGCGACGATCGAGAGGCGGACGCCGAAGACGATCACCGAAAGGCATCTGCTGGCCGAAGCGATCGGCAAGGCGAAGGCGGACGGCTTTGCCATCGTCGACGAGGAACTGGAACTCGGCCTGCGTTCGATCGCCGTGCCGATCCGCGACCGCTCAGGAAGCACGGTCGCGGCCATCAACGTCTCGACCCAGTCGGCGCGATTCACCGTCGCCGAGATGGAACGGGAAATCCTGCCGGCTCTGCTTGGAGCCAGGCAGCGCATCGAGGATTTCTTCGTCGTCTAAGAAGACTTTGCGAAGGGAGATTTGAGTGGCCAACCCTCGGCGCCGCCCCTCCTTGCCCTGCCGGGCATTTCTCCCCGTAGAACGGGGAGAAAGCAGCTGGCCGTAACGCCTCCGCCCTCCTTGCAACGCTGGTGATTGGCGAAATCGCCAAAGACAGCGCCCCTCTCCCCGTCACTATACGGGGAGAGGATGCCGGCAGGCAGGTGAGGGGTTGCGCCGACTTCGCATTTCCTTTGATACGAAGCCCGAGGCTCGCGCCCCTCAATGCTTGATCCGATCCCGCATCGCGTACCAGAGCATTCCCAGCACATAGAGCGGGCCGCGCAGCGCCGTGCCGCCGGGGAACGGCATGGGCGTGAGCGTCGAGAACAGGTCGAGCCGCGCGGCATCGCCGGTGATCGCTTCGGCCAAGAGCTTGCCCGACAGCGTCGACAGGATGACACCCTTGCCGGAATAGCCATGCGCGAAATAGACCTCGCCATAATGCCCGACATGCGGCAGCCGCGACGTCGTCACCGACACCAGCCCGCCCCAGGCATGATCGATGCGGCAGCCCCTAAGCTGCGGGAAGGTGCCTTCCATATGCGGCCGCACGAAGCCGGCGATGTCGGCCGGCGGCGACGGCGTGTAGCGCTCGCCGCCACCGAACAGCAGGCGTCCATCGGCCGACATCCGGTAATAGTTGACGACGAAGCGTGTGTCGGACACCGCGACATTGGCCGGGATGACATTGCGCTTGCCTTCCAGCGGCTCGGTGGCGACGATGTAGTTGCCGACCGGCATGATGCGGCTGTTGACGCGCGGCTCCAACCCATTGAGCAGGGCATCGCCCGCCAGCACGACATGTTTTGCCCGCACCGAACCCTTTGATGTCGGCACCCGGATCGAAGGCTCGCGCTCCAGCCGCGTGGCCACCGAATTCTCATGGATGGTGACGCCGGCCGCGCTTGCTGCGCGGGCAAGGCCGAGCGTGTAGTTCAGCGGATGCATGTGGCCGCCCAGCGGCTCGTACATCGCGCCGTGATAGGGCGTGTCGACCTTGGCCCGGGCGTCCGCCGCCGACAGGATCTCGGCATGCGGGAACTTCATCACCTTAGCCAGGCACTCAGCCTCTTCCTCCAGGTCCCTGAGATCGGAGCCGTTGACCGCGCCGACCAGATGGCCGGTCAGCCTGAGGTCGCAATCGATGGCATGGCGCTCGATGATGTCGAGCACCAGCCCGCGCGCCTCGAAGGCGAGATCGAACAGCACCTTCGCCCGTTCAGGCCCGTAGAGCTTGACCAGACCCTTGGCGCCCTTGCGCAGGCCGGGAATCATCTGGCCGCCATTGCGCCCCGATGCCCCCCAGCCGATCTTGCCGCCTTCGAGCAGCACCACCTTCAGGCCGCGCTCGGCGGCGTGAAGGGCAGCCGACAGGCCGGTGCAGCCGCCGCCGACAACCACAAGGTCGGCCTCGACATCACCGGCAAGCGCCGGATGGTCGGGCGCCGGATTGGCGGTGGCGACATAGTAGGATTTGCCGATATCGAGACCGGAATTGAAACCCGTTGAAGATGCCATGATCACACCTTCAACAGCAGGTGGTCGCGTTCCCAGCTCGTCACCACGCTCTGGAACAGGTCGAGCTCGACGCTCTTGACGCGCAGATAGGTCTGGAAGAAATCCTCGCCGAGCAGCGCCCGCACCGGGTCACAGGCCGTGAACCGGTCCAGCGCCTCCTCCATGGTTTTCGGCAGCGTACTCTGGATCTTGTAGGCATTGCCCGAGGCTTCGGCCGACCGCGCCAGTTTCTGCTCGACACCGAGATAGCCGGCGAGCAGCGAGCCGGCGATCGCCAGATAGGGATTGGAATCGGCACCGGGCAACCGGTTCTCCACCCGGCGCGCGGCGCGGCCACCGGCAGGCACGCGCAGTCCGCAGGAGCGGTTGTCGTGCGACCACTCGATGTTGGCTGGCGCGCTGTGGTTCGGCCGGATGCGGCGGAACGAGTTCACATTGGGCGCGAACAACGGCATGATCTCCGGGACGTATTTCTGCAGGCCACCGATGAAATGGCCGAACATCTCGGTATCGGCATCGTCGCCGCCGGCAAACAGCGTCTTGCCGGCGTCGTCGATGACCGACATGTGCAGATGCATCGAGCTGCCGGCCTGGGCGGCGATCGGCTTGGCCATGAAGGTGGCGTGCATGCCGCATTGCTGCGCGGCCTGCCGCGTCAGTCGCTTGAACAGCAGCACCTTGTCGGCCAGCGGCAGCGCATCACCATGCAGGAAGTTGATTTCCAGCTGTGCCGTGCCCGACTCATGGATCAGCGTGTCGAGCGGCAACCCGGCCGCCGCGGCGTAATCATAGATGCGCCGGAGCACCGGCTCGAATTCCTCGAGCGCGGCCATATCATAGGGATGCTGCACGGTCTCCGCGCGGCCATTGCCGCCGAGCGGTGCGGTCAGCGGTCTGTCCGGATCAGGATTGGGCGCGGTGAGATAGAATTCGAGCTCCGGCGCCACCACCGCCCGCCAACCACGCTGGCGGTAGAGATCGAGCACGGCGCGCAGCACATGGCGCGGCGAGGCCATCCATGGCCGATCGTCCATGTGGAAGGCGTCGGCGAAGACATAGGCCTTGCCAGCGCCCGCACCCGGCGCCAGGCAGAGCGTCGAGACATCAGGCACCATGCGCATGTCCGGGTCCGAATAGGCAAAACCCTCGTCGATGGAGCCGGAATACCGGCCGTCGATGCTGACCAGGAAGGCGCTGCTCGGCAGATACAGCGCGCGGTCTTCCAGCGCCTTGAGGAACTTGGCTGTCGGCAGCGCTTTGCCGCGCAGCACGCCGTTCATGTCGGGCACCAGGCACTCGACCTCGTTGATGCCGTGCTGGGTCAGCCAGCTTTTCGGATCGGTGCCGTTTAAGGTCGCGGTATTCGTCGTGTGTTTGTCAGGCATTTCGTTCATGTCCGTATCAGGGAGAGTATGGCTTGCGCGGCCACGTCCGTTCCGGGTTTCAGCGCCATCTGGGCCGCATTGTCCCTGAGGCGGGCGCGCATGGCATCGTCGGCCAGCAGGCCGAGAATGGCTCTCTCCAATACTCCTTCGGTCCAGGCATCACGGCCGATATGGTCGCCGACGCCAGTCTCCACGGCGCGGCGCGCATTGTCGTGCCCGTCCCAGCAATAGGGCATGATCAGCGACGGCACGCCGAAGCGCAGCGCCTCGCAAAAGCTGTTGTTGCCGCCGTGGTGGATGAACAGGTCCGACTTCGCCACCACCGAGGGCTGCGGAAACCAGGCGTCGAGATAGACATTGTCCGGCACGGCGCGGTACGCATCGCGCAGGCCGCCGGCATTGACGATGAAGCGCGCCGGCAGCCTGTCGAAAACGGCCAGCATGCGCTGGATCAGTCCGACATCCATGGCGCCGAGACTGCCGAAGCTCATATAGACCAACGGCCCGCCATTGCGTGGGAACACCGGCACTTCGAACGGCCCTTCCGAACGCACGCAGCCTTCGAGATAGACGAAGCGGGCCGGGTCGAGCGGCTCGGCGCGCTCGCGCCGCACGATCGACGGTGTCAGCAGCAGATTGAGGTCTGGCGAGCTTTCCAGGAACAGCCCCTTTGGCAATGGTGCCAGGCCGACGTCTGTCCGGAAGCGGTTGAAGCGATCATGGGCCGGCGCGGAAGCCGTCAGATACCGAGCCTCGAACGCCGCGCGTTGCGGGTCATCCGCGCCGAGTCCCGACAGATAAGGTGGAACTAGCGGGTCCGGAAGCTCGGTCTCGGCGCAGGAGACGACGCGCACCCAGGGACAGCCGGCGGCGGCGATCGCCGGGAACATGATGACATTGTCGAGCACCACGGCGTCCGGCTTCAGCCGCGCCAGCAATTGGCGCAGCGGCGCCTCGGCATTGACCGCGGTGTCGACGATCGCCTGCCAGGTCGGCGCGACATAGGTTTCCAGCTGGTCGATCGGGCTCAGCCTGAAATGCGGCAGGTGGCGGCGTACGAAGGCTTGCCAGTAGCTCTGGCGCTCGCTGTCGCTCAGCGGCTCGTCGGTCGGCAGCTGGTATTCCTGAAAACCGTAGTCGGCAAAGACGCCGGAGAAGCCGGCATGGCAGATGAACACCGGCCGGGCGCCCCTCGCACGCAACGCCTGCGCGATGCCGACGCAATTCAGCGCCGCGCCGAAGCTCGCCTCGGGAAACAGCGCGATGGTCGGGCTGGCTTTGCGCGTCAATTAATCCTCGTCATTCCGGCCGGCTGATCATGCCGAACAGCGCGGGGGCCCCGCGGCTGGCCGCTTGCGGTCGCTGGTTGCGGGAGAGCCGCAGGTGGATGCGAAGCAGATCGGCAGCCACCTCATACTGCCGGCTTTCGAGATGGTCGAGTATGGTAAGATGTTCGCGCAGCGATTGCTTCAGCCGGAAGACGTTGACGCCACCATAGATGCCCGGCAGCCGGCGCAGCCTGAGATGATCGGCCAGCGCATCGGCGACGAAGCGGTTGGCGCAGCCCTCGGCGATCATGCCGTGAAAATCGATGTCCAGCCGCTGGAACTCGCGTGTGTCGAAGGCGGCGTCCGGCAGTGCCGCCAACGCTTCCATGCCCTGGCGCAACGCCGCCGCCCGAGCCCCGTCCAGCTGGAAGCCAGGCGTCAGGATGGCTGCGGGCTCCAGCAGCAGGCGGAACTCGTAGCTTTCGCCCTGCGCCTCCGGATCGTCAGGGGCGCGGCGGAAAAGCCAGGACTGGCCAGGCGCACGGTCCAGCAGATTCTCTTCCGTCAGTTTGTTAAGCGCTTTTAGTACCGTCTTGCGCTCAGCACTGTACCGTCGCATCAGCCCCGCGGCGGTCACCGTCTGGTCCAGCCGCCGCGCCGACCGGTCGCGCAGTATCGCTTCGGCCAGCTCGTCTTCCTCGGTAACAGGCAGCTCGGCGGCAATGGTCGGCTGCGCGGTGAGGTCGATGGCCAGATGATAACCCGAATCCGCCTCCCAGCGCACGACGCCCCGGTCCGCGAGCAGGCTGAGCGCGGCGCGCACCGGCGTGCGCGAGACGTTGCACAATGAGGCGATCTGCTGTTCCGGCAGGCGTGCACCGGGTTCGAAGCCGCGCTGCCGCGCCACATCGAGGATGCGCTGCGCCAGATCGAGGTGGTTGGTGCGAGGTCGTCGGGCTGCGGTTTGCATGACTGGTCTCGGTGGAACGAATGGGGCCGCATTGATTTGACCGATCACCCGCGCGGACGCAATCGGCCAGATTCCTCGGTCGCTTGGCAAATTATGGATTGACGTACTTTTTTCTGCAATAGTACTGTCAATGTAATCGGCGAGAAAAAGACCGGGGAACAGGATCGAGGCCGCGGCATGGGTCGCAAGCGTTGGTCCGACGAATGAAATTCGACGATCAACCGGAATGGGAGTCTGTCATGACCGCTACCAGCCTGCGGCGCCGTGCGCTGAGAACGTCTTCAATCGCGCTCGGCCTGGCCCTGGCGCTGTCTGCGCCGGCGATGGCCGCCGATCTCGTCATTTCCAACTGGGATGGCTACATGGCGCCGGATGCCATGGCCGCCTTCAAGACCGCGACCGGGGTTTCGGGCGAAGTGGTGGTGCACGCCACCAATGAAGAGATCATGGGCAAGCTCATCGCCGCTGGCGGCAAGGGCTATGACGTGGTCTTCGTCTCCTCACCCTTTGCCGAGGTGTTGAACAAGCTCGGGCTGACCGAGCCGATCGACCACGCCAAGGTCCCCAACCTCGCCAACCTCTATCCAGAAGCGACCAAGCTGCCGCACGATGTCGGCAACGCATTCTCCGTGCCCTACACCTGGGGCACGACCGGCCTCTGCTACCGTTCGGATCTGGTGAAGGTGGCACCGACGAGCTGGAGCGACCTGCTCAGCCCCTCCGATGACCTCAAGGGCAAGACCACCATGCTGGCGACCGATCGCTGGCTGTTGGCCGCCGGCCAGCTCGACAAGGGCTATTCGGTCAACGAGACCGACCCGGCCAAGATGGCCGAGGTCAAGGACCTGCTGATCTCGGCCAAGAAGACCCTGCTCGCCTATGATGACACCACCTTCTATTCGAAGCTGGTATCGGGCGAGGCGCTGATGGTGCAGGCATGGGACGGCTGGTGCAATTACGGCATCGCCGAGAAGCCCGAGATCAAGTACATCATCCCCAAGGAAGGCTCGGACCTATGGGTCGACACGATGGTGGTGATGAAGGCGTCCGCCAACAAGGACGCCGCCTTCCAGTTCATCAATTTCATGCTCGACGCCAAGAACCACGCCTGGGCGGCGCAGAACATCGACTACAAGGTGCCGAACAAGCCGGCGATGGAAAGCCTGCCCGCCGATTTCCTGGCGAAATTCCCCAACATGGCGATGCCGGTGGCGGACCTCGTCAAGTTCGAACAGCTGCGCGACGTGGGCGACGCCCAGCGCGACTATTCGAAGATCGTCAGCGAGATCAAGGCCGCGCAGTAAGCGGCCAGACATCACGGCCGGTGGCACTTTCTGCCGCCGGCCTTGAGCGGTATCCGAAAATTGTCCCAGACCCGACTTCGCTCCTCCCTGCTGATGGCCCCGGCGCTGGTCTGGCTGACCGCGCTGATGGTGGTGCCGTGCGCGCTGGTGCTGGCGCTCGCCTTCTTCCGGCGCGGCATCTATGGCGGCATCGAATACACCTTCACGCTGGAGAATTTCGGGCTGGTCTTCGACCCGCTCTATGCCGGCATCTTCCTCAAGTCGGCTCGCATCGCCGGCACGGCGACCCTGATCGCGGTGGTGATCGGCTATGCCGCCGCCTACGCGATATCAGCCGCACCGCGCCGGCTGCAGCCGGTATTCCTGTTCTTCGCCGTGCTGCCGTTCTGGTCCAACTATCTGATCCGCACTTATGCCTGGATCGTGCTGCTCAACCGCGAAGGGCTGATCACGCAATTGCTGCGCTGGTTCGGCTACACCGGCGAGCCGCCATCGATGCTCTACACCGAAGGCGCGGTCATCGCCGGCCTCGTCTACAACTATTTGCCCTTCGTCATCCTCGCTTGCTACGCGCCACTGTCGCGCCTCAACCCGGAACTCGCCGAGGCCTCGCGGGACCTCGGCGCTTCCGCGATGACCACCTTTCGCCGTGTCATCCTGCCGCTGACCGTGCCTGGCATCGCCGCCGGCGCCGTGTTCGTCTTCGTGCTGTCGATCGGCAATTTCGTAACCCCGGCGCTGCTCGGTGGCGGCCGCTTCCAGATGATCGGCAATCTCGTCTACGACCAGTTCCTGACCGCCAATGACTGGCCTTTCGGCGCAGCGCTCGCAATGGCGCTGATCGCCATCATGCTGCTGGTGCTGATGGCGCAGGCGCTCGCCGCCGATCGTGCCGCTGGCCGCGCCGCACAAGCCGCGGGTAGCGCCGATGGCTGAGCGCTCCCCTGCCACGCGGCGCACGCTCTGGCTCGTGCTCGGCCTCGTCTTCGCCTTCCTCTACATCCCGATCGCCGTGCTGGTGGCGCTGTCCTTCAATGAAGGCGGACTGCCGACGGCATGGTCCGGCTTCTCGCTGAAATGGTACACCTCGCTGGCCGGCAATTCCGCCATCCTCTCCGCTGCGCTGAACACGCTGATCGTGGCGCTGGTTTCCACGGCCATCGCCACGCTGCTCGGCACCCTGCTGGCGATCAGCGTCGAGATGCGCCGGCAATACGGAAAAGGCCTCGAAGCACTGATCTTCGCGCCGATGATCATTCCCGACATCGTGCTGGCGATCGCGCTGCTGTCGTTCTTCTCGATGCTCAACCTCACCATGGGGCTGCACACCATCATCCTTGCCCATGTCGTGTTCAACCTCGCCTTCGTCTGTTCGGTGGTGCGCGCCCGGCTGAAGAGTTTCGACTGGTCGATCGTCGAAGCATCCGCCGACCTTGGCGCCTCCGCCGTCACCACGTTCCGGCGGGTCACCTTGCCGGTGATCCTGCCGGCGGTCATAGCCGGCGCGCTGCTCGCCTTCACGCTCTCGGTCGACGAGTTCATCATCGCCTTCTTCACTGCCGGCGCCGGGCGCGCTTCGACGACGCTGCCGATGCAGATCTACGCGATGATCCGCTTCGGCATCACGCCGGAGATCAACGCCCTGGCCACCATCGTCATGGCGGTCTCGATCACCGCGCTGACCCTGTCGCAGCGGCTCAACCGTGGGATCATCGGCCAATGAGCGAACCGCGCACGCTGCTGGCCATCGATCAGGTGTCGAAGAATTTCGGCCGGGTCACCGCCGTCGACGGTATCTCGCTCGACATCCGCGAGAACGAGTTCTTCGCGCTGCTCGGCCCATCGGGCTGCGGCAAGACCACGCTGTTGCGCATGCTCGCCGGCTTCGAGACACCCAGTGACGGGCGCATCCTGCTCGACGGCCGCGACATCGCAAAAACCCCGCCCAACAAGCGGCCGGTCAATCTGATGTTCCAGTCCTACGCGCTGTTTCCGCATATGAGCGTCCGCGCCAACGTGTCCTACGGCCTCGAAATGGAGCGGTTGCCGGCCAGCGAAATCCGCTCGCGCGTCGACGCCATCCTGGCGACGACCGAACTTGTCCCCTTCGCCGACCGCAAGCCCGAGCAATTGTCGGGTGGCCAGAAGCAGCGCGTCGCGCTGGCCCGTGCGCTGGTCAAGCGGCCCCGGCTGCTGTTGCTCGACGAGCCGCTCGGCGCGCTCGACAAGAAACTGCGCGGCGCCATGCAGCTTGAGTTGAAACGCCTGCAGCACGAGGTCGGCATCACCTTCGTCATCGTCACCCACGACCAGGAGGAATCACTCGTCATGGCCGACCGCATGGCGGTGCTCAGGGATGGCAAACTGCTGCAGTGCGACACCCCGCACACGGTCTACGAACATCCCGCCGACCGTTTCGTCGCCGACTTCATCGGCGTGATGAATTTCGTCCCGGGCAAGGCCACCAGCGATGGCGTTGTGGCGAGCAATGGCGCGCGCATCGCCGGCAAGGTTCCCGCCGCGCTTTCACCCGGTGCTTCCGCCGTCGCCTCAGTGCGGCCCGAACGCATCCGGTTGTTCCCGGAGGCTCAGACCGCCAACCGCACCACCGGCACGGTCGAGGCGCTGGCGTACCACGGGCTCGACCTGCAGCTGCATGTCCGCACGCCCCTGTCGCCAAAGCCATTCCTGGTGCGCGTCACCGCCGATGCGGCCGACCGCCGGCCGGTCTCGTCGGGCGATCAGGTCGAACTCGGCTGGGACGCCTCCGATGTCAGAATTTTTGAGGAATAGAGGAGAAGCTTGATGGCGCAGAAGACGATCGCGTTTTTTCCCGAAGCGGCTTACGGCCCGGCGCTCAATTCCGTCGGCATCGCCCAGGCGGTCGAGGCGCGCGGCCACAGAGCGGTTTTCCTGTCCGACCCCGGCTTTGTTGACGTCTACAGGGGCTACGGCTTCGAGGCGCATCCGGTGAACCTGTCCGAGCCAATGCCGCCCGAGCAGATGGCCAAGTTCTGGGAGGATTTCATCAACGGCCACATCCCGAACTTCCGCAAATCCCCCTACGACCAGGTCGACAATTACGTGAAGGATTGCTGGACGGCGATCGTCGACAGCGCCAAATGGGCCCAGAAGGACCTGCCGCGCGTTCTGGCCAGCATCAAGCCTGATGTCATCTGCGTCGACAACGTCATCCTGTTCCCGGCGATCAAGCAGTTCGGCAAGCCGTGGGTGCGCGTCATCTCCTGCTCGGAAAACGAGATCGAGGACGAGGACATTCCGCCGCATCTGTCGGGCTGCGGCGAGAACGACCATGCCGGGCACCAGCGCTACCGCGACCATTTCAACGCCGTGATCAAGCCGATCCACGACGACTTCAACGCCTTCCTCACCGCCAACAACGAGGCGCCCTATCCGATCGGCCAGTTCTTCGAGGCCTCGCCCTATCTCAATCTGCTGCTCTATCCCGAAGCGGCGAAATTCAAGCGCCGCCATCCGCTCGACCCGGCAAAGTTCCAGTATCTGGAAGGCTGCGTGCGGCAGGAAAAACCCTACACGGTGCCGACCTTCGCCAAGAACAATGACGGGCCGCTGCTCTATGTCTCCTTCGGCAGCCTCGGCGCCGGCGATGTCGAGCTGCTGAAGCGCATCATCGCGACGCTGGGCAAGACGCGCTACCGCGCGCTGGTCAATGTCGGCGGCTACAAGGACCTATACACGGACGTGCCCGGCAATGTCATCGTCGAGAGCTGGTTTCCGCAGCCTTCTGTCATCCCGCAGGTCGATGCGGTGATCCACCATGGCGGCAACAACTCGTTCACCGAATGCCTCTATTTCGGCAAGCCGGCGATCATCATGCCCTATGTCTGGGACGGCCACGACAACGCCACCCGCGTCGAGGAAACCGGTCACGGCTTCGGCATGCCGCGTTACGACTGGAGCGATGCCGAGCTGATCGCCAGGATCGAAGCCTGCCTGACCGACCCGGCCATGAAGGCGAAGCTGGCAAAGACCTCGGCGCAGATGCACGCGCAGAACGGCCCCGAGAAGGCGGCCGGGTTGCTGGAGGCGCTGCTGTGACCTCCTCCGCCCCGCACCTCCACAAGGCCTCTACTCGCACCGATCTCGTCGACTGGGGCGTTCAGCCCGATGCGCTGGACGGCGCTTCGCATTCCACCGGCAGGCTGGTGCACAAGGGTCCGAACAACCAGCCGGAGTCCGGCATCTGGGTCTGCACACCAGGGCGCTGGCGCCTGAGCATCCCGCGCGACGAATTGTGCCATTTCGTCGCCGGTCGCGCGACCTACCGGTCGGATGTCGGCGAGGTGATAGAAGTCTCCACCGGGACCGTGGTCATGTTCCCGGCTGGTTGGACGGGTGAATGCACCGTGCATGAGACCATGCGCAACGTCTACATGCTGGCCTGAACGGCAACGGAGCTTGATCAGATGTCGACACCGCACTGGCCGAAGGCCTCGAGCGTTGAACTGGAGGATTGGGGCGCGGGGGCCAACACACTCGCCGGCGCGCCTCGCGCTTCGGGACGGATCCTCTCGAAAAACCCGGATGGATCGAGCGAATGCGGCCTGTGGTCGTGCACGCCGGGCACCCGCAAGGTCACCTTTGCCGTCGACGAGTTCTGCCATTTCCTGTCGGGGCGCGGCAGCTATGTCCACGATGCCGGCGAGCAGATCCCGGTCGAGGCCGGAACGCTGGTGTTCTTTCCCGCCGGCTGGACCGGCATCTCCATCATCACCGAAACGCTGACCAAGGCCTTCATGTGCCGGTAAGCAGCCATTTCAAGGAAATCGATATGACCACCCCCATCATGCAATCGCCGCTCGCCATCTCAGACCTCGTCGACTGGGGCATCATCCCGACCATGATCGAGGGCGAATCCCGCACCTCGGGCAAGCTGCTGCACAAGGGGCCGGAGGGCCGCTCCGAATGCGGTCTGTGGGTCTGCACGCCCGGCAAATGGCACTGCCACGTCACCCGCGACGAGTTCTGCCACTTCCTCGAAGGCCGCTGCACCTATGTCCATGAATCCGGCGAGGTGATCGAAATCGAGCCGGACACGGCGGCCTTCTTCCCGCAGGACTGGAAAGGCGTCTGCACCGTCCATGAGACGATCAAGAAGGTCTACATGATCCGCTGAGCGGATCTGAGAGGATTCCATGAATTTCTCCCCTGACCAGCCGGCGTTCTTCGTCAATCCGGACTATCGGCCGATGGCCGGCACGACGAAACCGGTGATCGATCCGGCGACGCTCGAAACCGTCGGCGCGATCTCGGCCGCTACCGATAGTGAAATCGACGCCGCGCTCACCGCCGCCACCAAGGCGCAAGCCGCCTGGAAAAGGCTCGACGCCAAGAGCCGGGCAAAGCATCTGCATGCCGTCGCCAACGCTATCGAAGCGGCCGACTTCACCCGCTGCGCCGAATTGATGGTGCGCGAGATGGGCAAGCCCTATCCCGAAGCGATCGGCGAGATCGCCAATTGCGCGCCGATCTTCCGCTACTATGCCGAGATGGCGCGCGACGATGCCGGGAAGATCGCCGGCACGACGCAGGCCGGCTCGTTCCAGTACGCCCGCTACGAGCCTTATGGCGTCTCCGTCCACATCATGCCCTACAACTTCCCCATCCTCTTGATGTGCTGGACCGTCGCGGCATCGCTTGCCGCTGGCAATGCCTGTGTGATCAAGCCGGCCGAGGCGACGACGCTGTCGACATCAGACTACATGACCGTGTTCCGCTCGCTGCCCGAGGGTCTGGTCTCTTGCCTGCCAGGCGGCGCCGCCACCGCGCAGGCATTGATCGCTTCCGAGCGTACCCATGCGGTTGCCTTCACCGGTTCGGTCGCTGCCGGCAAGGCGGTTGCCGTGGCTTGCGCCGAGCGCATGAAGCCTTGCGTCATCGAGGCCGGCGGCAGTGATCCGCTGATCATCAGCGAGCACGCCCCGCTCGACATAGCGGCAGCTGGCAGCGTCACCGCCGCCTTCCACCTCACCGGCCAGGTCTGCACTTCGGCCGAGCGCTTCTTCGTCGTCGACGCCGTTCACGACCGCTTCGTCGCGCTGTTCGCCGAAAGGACGCGCGCGCTGCGCATCGGCAACGGCATGGACAAGACCGAGATCGGCCCGCTGGTCAGCGAAAGCGCGCGGACAAAGGTGATGCGGCTGGTCGACGACGCCATCGCGCACGGCGCCAAGGCGGTGACAGGCGGGCGCATCCCACCGGCGCATAACACCGGCTGGTTCTACGAGCCAACCATCCTCACCGGCGTCACCCCTGACATGGCGATCGTGCGCGAGGAGTGTTTCGGTCCGGTCGCCGCGATCTGCCGGGTCAGGGATTTCGACGAGGCGATCCGGCTTGCCAATGACAGCCCGTTCGGCCTCGGCGCCTCGGTCTTCACCACCGATCTGGCCGAGGCGCATGAGGCGGCCGAACGGCTCGAGGCCGGCATGGTCTGGGTCAACAACCCGCTGATCGACAATGACGCCCTGCCCTTCGGTGGCTGGAAGGCCTCGGGCCTCGGCCGCGAGCTTGGACGCCAGGGGCTGGATGCCTTCCGCCGCTCCAAGATGGTCATCATCGACCACAAGCCGGCGATCCAGGACTGGTGGTACCCCTATCCCGACAGCTGGTTCCGCGAGACCGGCGGCCGCAAGCACGTGTGAAAGTATCGGCGCGGCAAAGCCGCGCCGATTGGGCTTACGCCTCGATCGCTTCGACCAGCGCCCGCGAGACCGAAGCAATCACCGCGTTGCGCTTGGCCAGGCTCTGCTTCGTGCCGGTCAGGTAAACCGACATCAGAACCGGATTGCCTGATGTCGGCCAGATGACCGCCGCGTCATTGGTGCTGCCGTTGGCGCCGGTGCCGGTCTTGTCGCCGCATTTCCAGCCTTTCGGCAATCCTGCCCTGATGCGCTCGTCGCCGGTCTTGTTGGCCACCAGCCAGTCGACAAGCTGCGCCCGGCTCTTTTGCGAGAGGCTGTCGCCGAGCGTGAGGCGTTCGTAATCCTCGATCATGGCGAGCGGCGAGGTGGTATCGCGCGCGTCGCCCGGCAGCGACTCGTTCAGTTCCGGTTCGATCCGGTCGAGCCTGGTCACCGTGTCGCCGATCGAGCGCAGATAGGCGGTCAGCTGCGGCGGCCCGCCAAAGGATGCCAGCAGCAGATTGGCGGCGCCATTGTCGCTGACCGTCACCGCGGCCTCGCAAAGCTGCGCCACTGTCATTGCGGCGCCAGCGAATTTCTTGGTCGTCGGAGAATTGGCGATGATCGCGTCATGCGGAACCTTGATGCTGCGGTCGAGCTGTTCGATGCCGCCATCGACACGGTGCAGGACAAGGGCTGCCGCCAGTGCCTTGAAGGTGCTGCACATCGGAAACAGCTCGTTCTCGCGATACTCGAACTGAACAGCCGTTCCGGAGATTCGGCAGGCCACGCCAAGCCGGCCGCCGCTTTTTGCCTCGATCCGCCTTATTTTCGGCAAGACCCCATCAAATTTTGTCGGGCTCGTCGCCGCCTTCGCCATGGCGCCAAGCGCGATGGGGGCCGTCAAAACCACCGCGAGACCACCAATGAAACTGCGTCTGCTTGTCATGTCCATACTCTCTGTTGCCCCGCGCCGCAGAACTGGACCGGATCCGGCGCCATCGCAAACGAGTAAACGTCGCCTGCGCCATGAGAAAAATTAGGGCTGCGACCGATGAAGCGATCGCATCTCCCGCTGAACGGCCTGCGCGCCTTCGAGGCCGCCGCACGGCATCTCAGCTTCACCGGCGCCGGCCTGGAATTGCGCGTCACACAGGCGGCCGTCAGTCATCAGGTCAAGGGCCTTGAAGAGGTACTTGGCGTCCGGCTCTTTCGCCGGCTGCCGCACGGCCTCGCCTTGAGCGAGGAAGGCGAGGCCTTGCTGCCGGTGCTGAGCGACGCCTTCAACAGGATCAGCGTCACGCTCGACCGCTTCGAAGGCGGCCGCTTCCATGACATCGTCACCGTCGGCGTCGTCGGCACCTTCGCCTCGGGCTGGCTGATCCCGAGATTGCCACTGTTTCACAAGGCCTATCCGGACATCGAACTGCGCATCTCGACCAACAACAACCGGGTCAATCTCGCCGCCGACGGTCTCGACTTCGCCATCCGCTTCGGCGACGGTTCCTGGCAAGGAACCGACAACGCACCGCTACTGCCGGGCTCGTTCTCACCTGCCTGCGCGCCGGACATCGCAGCGCGTCTTCGCGATCCGTTGGATCTCGGCCGCGAAACCCTGCTCTGTTCGTACCGCGAGGACGAATGGCTGCGCTGGTTCGAAGCGGCTGGGCGGCATTGCCCGCCGATCAAGGGCATCGTCTTCGATTCCTCCGTCACCATGGCCAATGCCGCCGTCCAGGGTGCCGGCGTGGCGCTGCTGCCGGTGTCGATGTTCAGCCGCGAGCTTGCTTGCGGCCAGCTGGTCCAGCCTTTCGCCAGCACCGTCGATGTCGGCCGCTACTGGCTGTCGGCAAGGCGCCGGCGGCAGAACTCACAGGCGATGACCAGCTTCGCGGATTGGCTGAGGGCCGAGGCGGCTCGATCTGACGAAGCCTTGGAGCGAGCTCCAATCGCGTCCTAAGGACGCTCTCCGTGCCTTCCGGCAAGACCTGAGACATACTATGCAAAGCCGCCAGGGGGACGAGCTCAACCTGGCGCGCCGTCCCAGGAGCCGGTTTCGGCCATCCGCTTCAGCAGCGGCGCGGGCTTGAACACATCCTTGCCGGTCCGCTGATGCCAGTATTCGAGGCGCTCGATGATCTTGGCCGCGCCTTCGAGACCAGCCCAGAACATCGGGCCGCCCTTGCCGATGGGAAAGCCGTAGCCGTTGACCCAGACGACATCGATGTCGGAGGCGCGGGTCGCTATCCCCTCCTCCAGAATCTTCGCGCCCTCGTTGACCAGGGGGTAGAGCGTGCGCTCGACGATCTCCTCGGCGCTGATCGCGCGCGGCGCGATGCCCTTCTCGGCGGCCTTGTCGCGGATCAGCGCTTCGACTTCTGGATCGGGAACCGGCGTGCGAGCGCCTGCCTCGTAGAGATAGAAACCCCTACCGGTTTTCTGGCCGAAGCGGCCCTGTTCGCACAGCGTATCGGCGATGACGGCCGTCTGACCGCGCGCCTTGCGATTGCGCCAGCCGATGTCGAGGCCGGCGAGATCGCCCATCTGGAACGGACCCATCGGCCAGCCGAAATCGGTGAACGCCTGGTCGATCTGGCGCGGCGTGGCACCCTCCAGCAGCAGCGCTTCGGATTCGGCGCCACGCGCCGCCAGCATGCGGTTGCCGACGAAGCCGTGGCAGACGCCGACGACGACAGCCACCTTGCCGATCCGCCGCGCCAGGTCGACCACGGTCGCCAGCGCATCGGGCGCGGTCTTGTCGGCCCGCACGATCTCCAGCAGCTTCATGACATTGGCCGGCGAGAAGAAATGCAGGCCGAGCACATCCTGCGGCCGCGAGGTCGAGGCGGCGATTTCGTCGATGTCGAGATAGGAGGTGTTGGTGGCGAGGATCGCGCCCGGCCTGGCCACGGCGTCAAGCTTGCCGAAAACCTCCTTCTTGACCGCCATGTCCTCGAACACCGCCTCGACGATCAGGTCGCAATCGGCGAGATCGGCATAGTCGGTGGAACCCTTGAACTGGGCGAGCCGCTGCTGTCTGGCATCTTCGGTCAAGGAGCCGCGACTGACCGAAACGGCATAGTTCCTGTCGATCGTCGCCAGCCCGCGTTGCAACGCCTCATGGCTGGTTTCCAGCAAGGTGACGGGATAGCCGCCATTGGCGAAAGCCATGGCGATGCCGCCGCCCATCGTGCCGGCACCGACGACGCCGACGCGGGCGATCTTGCGCTTGACGATGTCCTTGCCGGGAAGCTTTGCCGCCTCACGTTCGGCAAAGAACAGGTGGCGCTGGGCGCGCGACTGGTCGCTGGCGATGAGCTTGACGAACAGCGCGCGCTCCGCCGCCAGCGCCTCGTCGAAGGGCAGCGTGACGGCATTGCGCACCGCCTGCGCACAGGCGATCGGCGCTTCGAGGCCGCGCGCCTTCCTGGCAAGATCCGTTGCCTCGGCGTCGAAGGCCGCCAGGTCGGTTTCCCTGAGCCCCTCATCGCGATCGCGCACCGGCGTGAAGGGACCACCCATGCGGGCTATTTCCCTGGCGAAGTTCACCGCATGCGTGGTCAGGTCGCCTTCGAAGACGGCATCGACGAGACCGGCGGCATGCGCCTCGGCCGCACCGATCGGCGTACCGGAAACGATCATCTTGAGCGCCTTCACCGCGCCGACAAGACGCGGCAGCCGCACTGTGCCGCCGCCGCCCGGCAGCAGGCCGAGCTTGACCTCAGGAAGGCCGAGTTTGGCACCGGCATCGGCGACGCGGAAATGGCAGCCGAGCGCCAGTTCCAGCCCGCCGCCCAGTGCCGTGCCGTGGATGGCGGCGACCGTCGGCTTGGCGATGGTCTCGAGCGTCGCAAGGATGGCGCGCAGTTCCGGCTGCTGCATCGGTTTGCCGAATTCGGTGATGTCGGCGCCAGCGACAAAAGTCCGGCCGGCGCATGCGATGACAATAGCCGCGACCGAAGCATCATCGCGCAAGGCGACCAAAGCCTGCATCAACGGGTCGCGGACATGAAAACTCAGCGCGTTGACCGGTGGGTTGTCGATGGTGACGATGGCGACATCGCCGTCCCGGTTGAGCTTCAGGAAATCGGACACGCAAAACCTCCCAGCAATGGTGAGCGGCCGTGGCCGCGCGAACGGGTCTACAGCGCCATGACGCGGATGGAAACTGGACGCCGGCCTGGCACAACAACTACCGCCCTTGAACAGCCTAGCGCTGGGCGGCAGCCTCCGCAGCCATGATCTCGGGCATCGCGGCGCCTGCGGTCCGTCCGCCACGCCATGAAGCGAAGGCCGCGACGAGATAGAGGATCGCCGAGAAGGTGAAGGCGAAGACGAGGCCATGCTTGAACGGTCCCGACATCAGCTCGGGGAAGAAGGCATGGCCGGTCAGCGTATCGATGCTCTGCTGCGGCAGCGCATGCAGCACGTCGGCCGGGATCAGCTCGCCCATCGGATTGTAGCCGAGGAAGGCGGCGAACAGGCTGGCCACCGGCGGCATGTTGGCGATCTGGTGCGCGACCGCCTCCGGCACATGCTGCGCCAGCAGCCCGGCCTCCATGGTCTGCGGCAGGCTGGCCGCGAGGCCGAGGATCATCAGGCTGAAAAACAGGCCGATCGACAGCACCTGCCCGGCATTTGTGGTGGTGGCGCGCATGCCCGAGGCCTGGCCGCGCTCGCGCGCCGGCACCGAGTTCATGATCTGCGTCGAGTTCGGCGCCACGAACAGGCCGGAGCCAAGTCCGTTGAGGAACAACAACGCGGCGAAAGCCGTATAGGAGAAGTCGGCCGGCAACGCCATCAACGCGACGAAGCTCGCAGCGCCGACGACCATGCCGCCGACCGCGAACGGCACGCCGCCGACCCGGTCGGAGAAATAGCCGGACACCGGACCGGCGATCAGGAAGCCGACCGTCAGCGGCAGCATGAAGATGGCCGACCACAGCGGCGTTTCCTCGAACGAATAGCCATGCAACGGCAGCCAGATGCCTTGCAGCCAGACGATCAGCATGAACTGCAGCCCGCCACGCGCAATGCCCGAAGCCAGATTGGCAATGTTGCCATAGGCAAAACCGGGAATGCGGAACAGCTTGAGATCGAGCATCGGCCTGGCGACGCGCTGCTCGATGAACACGAAGGCGATCAACGAGATGAAGCCGATGGCAAACAGGGCAAGCACTTTCGGGCTGGTCCATGCCATGACCTGATCGCCATAGGGCTGCAGGCCGTAGGTGATGGCGGTGAGGATGAGCACGAGGCCGAGCCCGAAGCTGATATTGCCGAGCCAGTCGATCGTGTGGGTTGAGCGGTTCGGCGCGTCGTGCAGCTTGAGGTACGCCCAGACCGTGCCGACGAGGCCGAACGGCACGTTGATCCAGAACACCAGCCGCCAGTCCGTATCGGCAAGCAGGCCACCGATCAGCAGGCCGACGAACTGGCCGCCGATGGCCGCCACGACATTGATGCCGAGCGCGAAGCCGCGCTCGTTTTCCGGAAACGCATCCGTGAGAAGGGCCGTGGAATTGGCCATGATCAGCGCACCGCCGATGCCCTGGATGATGCGCACGCTGATCAGGTAGATCGCCGCGAAGTCGCCCTGGCCGGGCAGCAGGCTGAGCGCGATCGAGGCGGCGGTGAAGATGGCAAAGCCGAGATTGTACATTTTCGCGCGGCCGAACTGGTCGCCGAGCCGTCCGAAGGCGACGACCAGCACCGCGGTGGCGATCATGTAGCCGATGATCGCCCACAAGAGATAATTGATGTTGCCGGGGTCGAGCGCCTTGAGGCCGATGCCGCGAAACACCGCCGGCAGGCTGATCAGCAGGATCGAACCGTTGATGGCGGCGGCCAGCATGCCGAGCGTTGTGTTGCTCAGAACCATCCATTTGTGGCTCTGTGGACGGCTGTCTGCGGCGGTATTCATGGTGGTAACGTCCAAGGGCGCTGGCATGGTTGGCGCCAACGCTATATATGAGGATAGTCTCAGGTTTGGAAATATGAGGATGGCCTCGGAAAAAGCAAGAGCCTCGGCGTCAAATCCGCGTGCACCGCAGCAAAAAAGAGGACGCGAGCGGGTCGCCGCACTGATGGCGAGTGCAGCAACATTGTTCGTCGAGAAGGGTTTCGATGCCACGACGATGACCGAGATCGCCGCCCGCGCCGGTGCGGCCATCGGCACGCTCTACCTGTTCTTCCCGACCAAGGAGGCGCTGGCGGCAGCCATCCTGGCCGAACATGCGGAAAATCTCTCCACCCAGCTCGACGCCTTGCGGGAGCGCGCCAAGGACCTGGCCCCGGCTGCGATCGCCGATGCGTTGTTCGACGTGCTCGACGAGTTCCTGGCCAAGCATCCGGCCTATTCAGCGCTGCTCGACCTGCCTGGCGACGATGGCTGGCGGCGCGCGATGCGGGTGCGGCGGCGCGGCCAGATCGCCGCGCTGTTCGCGCAAGCCGAACCGCCGCTGCCGGCGGGCCAGGCCGAGCGTCTCGCCGTCATCGTGCCGCAGCTGATGCGCATACCGCTGGCGCTGGTCGGCGAGAAGAAACTGCGCGACGGCGTGCTGGAGGAGTTGCGGCTGATGCTCGCCCGGCATCTGCGGGCGAGCGCGGAATAGCGCGCAGCCTCAACGCAAGGCCTTCTGCCCACCCGCCGCCGTGATCACGCCAACGATAATCAACCCGGTCAGCAGCAGGCGCACGCCGGCGCTGACTCCGAACGTGTTGAGCATGGTCAAAAGCAGCACCAGGAACAGGGCCGCCCCCCAGACGCCAGGCACATTGGCCTTGCCGCCGGCCACCGACGTGCCGCCGATGACGACGACGGCGATGGAGGCCAGCAGGTACTCGTTGCCGATGTCGACATTGGCGCCGCGGAAATAACCGGCGAGCAATGCGCCGTCGATGCCGCCGAGCGCCCCCGACAGTGTGTAGGTGAGGAAGCGGATGCGGCCGACATTGACGCCGGCGAGCCAGGCGGCACGGATGTTCTGGCCGATCGCCAGCACCGAGCGGCCATAGATCATGCGCTGCAGGGCGATGGCAGCGCCGATGGTGAACAGCACGGTGAGGATCGCCAGCACCGGAATACCCAGGACCTGCCAGTTGGCGAAATCGGCGAAGCCGGGCGGCGGTTTGATCTGCAGCCCGCGCCCATAGCTGATGTCGATCGACTGGATGATGAAGCTGGCCGACAGCGTGGCGATGATCGGCGGAATGCGTAGCGCCCAGATCAGCAAATAGTTGACGACGCCGATCGCGGCGCCCGTGGCGAGCGCAGCCAGCAGCCCGACCGCGATCATGGAATCGTTGCCGTCCATGACCTTCATGGCGACGGCGCTGGCAAGGCCGATATTGGCCGGCAGCGACAGGTCGACATTGCCTGGTCCAAGCGTGATGACGAACATCTGGCCGACGCCGACGATGACCGTGAACACCGCCAGCGACAGGGCCGCGGTGACCATGCCGCCGGCGCCATAGCCGCCGGTGAAGACGATCGTCGCCAGCCACACCAGCACCGCGCCGAGGAACGACCATATCCAGGGTCTGCCGAGCAGCGCCGTCACCGATACCATTGCCTCACCTTTCCCTGCGGCTGATCAGCACCCGCGCCGCCAGCACGATGATCAGGATGGCGCCATTGGCGGCCACTTGCCAGTCGGGTGGAATGTGCATGAAGGTGAGCAGTGGCGATGCGGCGAGCGCCAGTGTGAGTGCGCCAAGCACCGCGCCGATCGGCGACACCCGGCCGCCGACGAATTCGCCGCCACCGAGGATGACGCCGGCGATCGCCAGCAGCGTGTAGCCATTGCCGATATTGGCATCGGCCGAGGTGGTGATGCCGATCAGCGCCATGCCGGACAGCACGCCGAACAGGCCGGCCAGCGAAAAGAGCACGATCTTGGTCTTGAGCAGCGACCAGCCGGCGCGCCCGAGTGCGGCCGGATTGCCACCGGAGCCGCGCAGGATCACGCCGTAGGAGGTGCGCATCAGGCCGAAATGAACGATGAGGCCGATCAGCAGCGCCGCGATGATCGGGAACGGGACGAAAGGCGGCTTGAACGCCATGATCGCCAGCAGCCAGTCCGGCGCCTTGCCGCCAGGTTTGGGCAGGACGAGAATGGCCAGACCTTGCCAGACGAAGCTCATGCCGAGCGTCACCACGATCGAGGGCAGGTTGCGCAGATGGATCAGCGCGCCGAGCAGCGCATAGACGCCGATCGAGCCGAGCAGGATGGCGACGCCGATGAGCGGCGCGTCCTTCAGCCAGGTCGCGGTGACGCAGCCGACGAAGCCGACAAAGGTGCCGATCGACAGGTCGAGCTCGTTGCCGGCGATGACGAACATCTGCGCGATCGTCGCCAGCGCGATCGGGATCGCCAGGTTGAGCATCAGGCTGAAGCCGAAATAGCTGATGGCGCGCGGGTTGAGCCAGGCGATGGCGATCAGCACCAGCGCCAGCGACAGCGCCGGCAGCAGCCCGCGCAGCAGGCGGGCACGCGCCAACGCTCCACGCTCGGAGGAAGTCTTGAGGCCGGTGTCGACGCTGGCGGCCGTCATCTCAGGCCGCATCGCCGAACGAGGACTGGATGATCTTCTCTTCGGTCAATTCGTCGCGCCGCAAATTGGCGACGATCCGGCCGTTCTTGAAGACATAGATGTGGTCGCAATTGTCGAGCTCTTCGGTTTCCGTGGTGTACCAGAGGAAGGTACGGCCACTGCGGGCTTCTTCGCGCACGAGGTCGTAGACCTCCAGTTTGGTGCCGATATCGACGCCGCGCATCGGGTCGTCCATCAGCACGATCTGCGCGTCGGAGCCAAGCGCACGGGCAAACAGCGCCTTCTGCTGGTTGCCGCCCGACAGCGAGAAGATGTTGTTGTTCATGTCCGGCGTGCGGATGCCGATCTTCTTTTGCCAGAACTCGGCGAGTTCGGCCTCACGCTGCGGCGAGATCAGCAGGCCTTTGCGCAGCCGTGCCAGCGAGCGGATGCCGATATTCTGCGCGATCGACCATTGCGGGAAGATACCGTCCGACTGGCGATCGCCGGCCACCAGCGCCACCGGCGCGGTTACCTCAATGCCGGCCCGAGCGCGCGACGCGGCCGCGAAAATCGCCAGCAGCAGGTCGGTCTGTCCATGTCCCGCCAACCCGGCAAGGCCGATGATTTCGCCGGCGCGGGCGACAAGCTCGGCGCTGTCCTTCTGCGCGGCGGGACGGGCCCGCACCCGCAGTGGACTGGCCTCGGGCTTGGCGGCGGCGACTTGCGCCGCGGCCTTCTGGCGCGCTTCCGCCCCGCCCATCGCCGTCACCAGCCGGTCGCGGTCGAAGGCACTGGCGGCATCGGCGACAACCACCTTGCCGTCGCGCATCACCACGATGCGGTCGGCATTCCGCAGCACCTCGCCCAGCACATGCGATATCAGGATGCAGCTTTTGCCGCCGGCGACAAAGCGGCGCACGAAAGCCAGCAACTGGCCGGCCGTATGCGCGTCCAGCGACGATGTCGGCTCGTCAAGGATGACGAGGTCGAGCCGATCCTGGGTGACCGTGAAGGCGCGCGCCACCTCGACCATCTGGCGCCGGCCGATCGACAGGTCGCCGACAATGTCCGACGCCGAGATGCTGTGGCCCGGAAAGATCTCGTCGAGCTTGGCGGCGATCAGCTCGGCCGCCTTGCGCCGCCAGCCGAAGCCGCGCAGCGAAGCGTGGTTGATGCGCGTGTTCTCGGCGACGCTGAGATTGGGACACAGCGAAAGCTCCTGGAACACGCAGCGTATGCCGAGCTGCTGCGCCCGCGACACCGAGTAATTGTCCTCGCTGTCGCCATGCACGCCGATCCTGCCGCTGTCGGGCGTCAAGGTGCCCGCCACCATGTGCATGAGTGTCGACTTGCCGGCGCCATTGTGGCCGACGAGACCGACGCACTCGCCAGGGCCGACGTGAAAATCCACGCCGCCCAGGGCGCGAACGGCGCCGAAATGCTTTTCGGCGCCGTTCAGTCTGATGATGTCAGCGTTCCCTTCAGGCATGCTCAACGATATCCGCTCGGCGATACGGACGGCAACGCTGCCGCGACACTCACTTGATGTTGGCTTTGATGGCCGCGATCGCGTCTTCCTGCGTGTATTCGTGGCTGGCGACGCCGCCCTTGACGATCTTCGGCAGCTCGGCCTCGAAATCGTCCTGGGTGAAGGCCAGATACGGCACCAGCAGATCGTGCGGGATGTCGGTGCGGCCATCGAGCACCTGCTGCGCCACCCAGAAGGCGAGCGACGACACGCCGGGCGCGATCGATGCCGACCAGGTCTTGTAGCCGTCCTTGTCCTTCTGCTCCTTCCACCACTGCAGCTCGTCCTGGCGATTACCCATGATGATGGTCGGGCGCGGCTTGCCGGCGGCGGCGAAGGCCTGTGCCGCGCCATAGCCGTCACCTCCCTGGTCGACGATGCCGACGACATCCGGCAGCGATGGCAGGATGGTCGCGACCGCCTTCTGCGCGGTGGTCTGATCCCAGTCGCCGGTCACCGAGCCGACGATCTTGAACTCGGGATGGGCTGCAACGCCTTCGAGGATGCCGGCATGGATGGCATCGTCGATCGAGGTGCCGGCAAGGCCACGGATTTCCAGCAGATTGCCGCCCTTGGGCTGGAACTTGGCCATCTGTTCGACTTCCTGCTTGCCCATGTCCTTGAAGTCTACGACGACGCGGTAGGCGCAAGGTTCGGTCACGGTTCCGTCGAAGGACACGACGGTGATGCCGGCGTCGCAGGCCTGCTTGATGGCGCCGTTGAGTGCGTCGGGCGAAGCGGCATTGATGACGATCGCATCATAGCCCTGCAGGATCAGGTTCTGCACCTGCGCGGCCTGCGTCGGCACCTCCTTGTCGGCGGTGGTGAAGATGTCGGCGGCGCCGACCACCTTGTCGGCCACCGCTTTCTTGGTGACGATGCCATAGCTGTCGAGCATCGCCTGCCGCCACGAATTGCCGGCATAGTTGTTGGAAAAGGCGATCTTCTTGCCACTGGTGTCGGCAAGTGCCGTGCCCGAGGCGAGCATTGCCGCCAGGGCGCTCAAGACGAGTAGTTTCTTCATGTCGTATCCTCCCAGATGTTGACTGCTGCAGTTCCTGCCGGCTTTGATCCCGGCCTCACTCCCAACCTGATTTGAGCACGGATGGTCGCGAGCTCAAAACAGTCTTAATCCCGGCACGCGCACCCTGAGCCGGTAAAGCGATGTCGACGCGGCGATGTAGAGGCTCCTCAGATCGTCGTCGCCGAACGTGAAATTCGCGCAGTTCTCCGGCGTCCGGATGACGCCCAGGATGGCACCCGACGCGTCGAAGACATGGATGCCGCCGGGGCCGGTGCAGTAGAGATTGCCGCGGCTGTCGATCTTCATGCCGTCGGGCGCTCCCGGTCCATCGCCCTCGGTCACGGCCCACACCGCGCCGCCGTTGAGGTCGCCGTTCGGCTCTACGCCGAACACCCTGATATGGCCGCGCTCGGTGTCGTTGATGAACAGCCGCGACTCGTCCAGCGAGAAGCAAAGGCCGTTCGGCTGGATGAAATCGTCGGCCAGCAATGTCAGCCGGGCGCCGTCGCCATCGATGCGGTAGACGCCCTGGAACGGCAGCTCCTGACGACGCGGCACACCATAGAATTCCATCCTGCCGTAGCCTGGATCGGTGAAGTAGATCGATCCGCCGGTGGCAACGACGATGTCGTTCGGGCTGTTGAGCTGCCTGTCCTGGTGGTGCGTGGCAAGCACCGTCGTGCTGCCGTTGGGCTCGGCGCGGGTCACGCGGCTCGTCGCGTGCTCGCAAGTGACCAGCCGTCCCTGGCGGTCCAGCGTGTTGCCATTGGCCTTGTGGCTCGGCTCGCGCAGCAGCTCGATCTCGCCCTCCGCATGGCGCCGGTAGATGCGGCTTTCCGGAATGTCGCTGAACACCAACCATTTCTCGTAAGGGTGCCACACCGGCCCTTCGAGAAAACCGAAGCCACTCGCCAGCATTTCGATCGTCGCATCGCCGACGACGTCGTCGAAGCCGGAGTGGCGGGGTCGCGCCAGCGCCGACATCACTGGCCCCTGGCGGCGCAAACAGCCGTGCGAATCCGCATGGCGACGAATGGCATGAGCGCTTCCCCGATAAAGTCTTTTTGTGGGGTCGAGCGTAGTTGCGGCGCCGGCACGGCGATACGGGTCAAAGCGCACGGCCGACTGTGCGTTTGCACAGTCGCGGCGTTTGGAATCAATGTTCCGGCGGAGCCTGCGCCAGCCAGGCATCGAGCCGGTCCTGCTCGCGGCGCAGCGCGTCGATGTTGATCAGGCCGCGCGCCATGGCGAGATAGATCGCCCGCGTCCGCGAGTTGAACGCGGAAGCGTCGCTTGCGCCGTCCTCCGCCGGCACGATGCCGAGCTTGTCGTAGACATGCTTGATGCGGCTCTGGGCACCACGGATCGACAGGCCGCGACGCGCCGCGATGGCGCGGTCGGTCAGGCCGAGCGCGATGTCGATCAGGCTTTCATATTCGCCGTCGGTGATGCCCTCGAACCGATCCTGGACGCGGTGCTGGATGCCGCGTATCTCGCGGTCGATGATGCAGTGGCCTTCGCGGAAAACGCCGCGCAGGGCCGAGCGCATGCCCTCCTCCGTCGCCGACTTGAGCACATAGCCATAGACCGAACCCGGCGGCACGATGCGTGCCACCCCGCGTACATAGGCCTCGTCGGCAAAATTCGACCAGAACAGGATGTGCGTGCCGGCGCGGCGGTTCCAGATCGCCCTGGCAACCTCGATTCCCGTCGCCTTCGGCATCTGCAGGTCGAGCACGACATGCGGCGGCTCGCGCTCGGCGGCGAGGTTGATGGCGTCCTCGCCGTCGCTCGCCTCGATCACCTCGACGTCGCCGGGCCACAATTGCTCGACGGTGCGGCGCGCGAACGTGCGGTGCAGCCCGTCATTCTCGGCGATCATCACAAGCATCACACACCCTCCGGCACGGCCTGCTGGCCGGGCGCTGTTGCAGCCGCCGCATAAGGCGATTCCCGATACGGCTGGCGGTCTATCTCGATGACGACACGCGTGCCGCCACCCTTGCGGCTGGCTTGCCCGATGCGCAGCCGCGCCCCGATAAGAGCCGCCCGCGTGTGCATGTGGCCAATGCCGCCATGGGCGGCCGGATCGACAGTGCCGCATCCCTGGCCGTCATCGGTCACGATCACCCGCAGCATGCTCGCCGTCGACGCCAGCAGCACGTCGATGCGGCGTGGCGCGGCGTGGCGGACCGCATTGTTGATCGCTTCCTGTACGATCCTGTAGAGCGCGGTGCGGACCGGCTCGGGCAGGCTGTCGGCGCTGCCGTCACTGGTGTCGGCGATGCGCACGGCAATCGGCGGCTTGGCCCTGGCGACGCTGCGGTTGAGATGCGCCTCGACCGCATCGCGCAGGCCGAACAGTTCGAGCACGCTCGGCCGCATGTCGTCGACGATGTGGCGCAGTTCCGTCAGGCAGCCGGCGACCTCCTGCTCGAGGTCGGCAAGCTGCGCCGCCCGCGCCACGCCCTGGCCGCGCAAGGCCGAAAGCTGGCGCGCGATGCGGGCGAGGTCGGCAAGCGTCTGGTCGTGCAGGTCCATGGCCATGCGCCGGCGCTCGCGCTCCATGCCTTCCGTCAGTTGCGAGGCGCCGACCCGCAGCAGTTCGACGCGATTGCGCGCTTCGCTCTCGGCAAGCATGGCCCGGCGCGCCTCCTCGGTCTGGATCAGCGCGAAGATATAGGGCGCGATCAGGTCGGCGCATTGCTGGGCGACCTCGACATCGGCAAGCGTGTAGCAGCCGACCTCATGCCGGCTGATGTTGAGGGCGCCGATGATGCCGCCCCGCGCCCTGAGCGGCACGATGATGCGGCTGCGCAGCCTAGCGGCGAAGATCGGTTCGTCGAATGCCCCCGTGAAATGGAAACGCTGGTCGAAAAGTGCATCGTCCGCCAGCAGATAGGGCACCTCGCCCCACAGCACCGACCGGATCGGGCTGCCCTCCACCGGATGCTGCGACAGCTCGCTCCAGCTGGTGTGGAAGCCGGCTTCATAGCAGGCATGCATGCGCCGATCGTGCGACAGCACGGCCAGATCGATATGATTGTGCGGAATGAGCGTACCGATCTCGATGGCGGTTGCGCGGAACGCCGTACCGGTATCGATGTGGCCGGCCAGCGCCCGCGAAATAGCAAGCAGCCGGTCGATCAGTATGGGAGATACATCCGACATGGTTTTGAGACCTCCCATGACAACTGAACGGACCACGCCGGGCCGGCCGCGACGCTCCCGTGCCCGAGCGTGCTGCCGATCCGCGATTTTCGCCAGGCCTCCCTGCCGCGGGAATAGTGGACATCTACGAACGGCGCTGTCAACGACGCCCTCATTGCGGCAGTCGATCAACTTGCGGTGCAATGATTGAAAAGGGTTCGCGTCCTGGTCTAGGGAAGGGGCCAGGAGACCGAAACCGAATGCCAGTGACGCCAACCGTTGCTCCGGGCGCCCCGGGAATTCCGGCACGCTGGACATCAAGCGCCAAGAGCGGCGTCGGAACCTCCCTTTCACCGGCCGGGCGGATCTGGTTCACGATCAGCCACGGCATTCTCAACGAGATCTACTATCCGCGCGTCGACTGCGCCTGCACGCGCGACCTTGGCCTGATCGTCACCGGCCCCGACGGCTATTTCTCGGAAGAAAAACGCGATGCCGCGCACGCCATCGAACCGTTCGAGGACGGTGTGCCCGCCTACCGGCTGGTCAACACCGCGACCGACGGCGCCTACCGGATCGAAAAGCGCATCCTTGCCGACCCGGCCCGCCCCGTTCTGCTGCAGGAGATCACCTTCACGCCGCTCAAGGGCGCGCCCGGCGACTACCGCGTCTACGCCTTGCTGGCGCCGCACCTGGTCAACGCCGGCATGGGCAACACCGCCTGGGTCGGCGACCACAAGGGAAAGCCGGTGCTGTTTGCCTCGGGGCGCGGCATATGCCTGGCGCTGGCCTCGTCGCTGCCATGGGCAAGCTGCTCGGCCGGCTATGTCGGCTTCTCCGATGGCTGGCAGCAACTCAATCATGCCGGAAAGCTCGACCCGGCTTGCCAACGGGCCGAGGACGGCAATGTCGCGCTGACCGGCGAAATCGGCTTTTCCGGCGCGAACACAAGGGCTTTGCTGGCTCTTGGCTTTGGCGCGACCCCTGACGAGGCTGCTGAAAATGCCTTCGCCAGCCTGAAGCGCGGCTTTGCGGCGACGGCGAGGTCCTACGTCCGGAATTGGCGCACCTGGCAGGCCGGCCTGCTGCCGCTGGACCGGCATGGCAAATCCGGGATCAACTTCTATCGCGTCTCGACCGCGGTTCTGGCGACGCACCGCTCGACCGCCATGCCGGGCGCCGCGGTCGCCAGCCTGTCGATCCCGTGGGGCTTCAACAAGGGCGACGACGATCTCGGCGGTTACCATCTGGTCTGGCCGCGCGATCTGGTCGAAACGGCGGGCGGCTTTCTCGCCGCCGGAGATGCCGCGTCGGCACTGCGGATTCTTGGCTATCTGCGCTCCATCCAGCAACCGGACGGCCACTGGCCGCAGAACGCCTGGCTCGATGGGTCGGCCTATTGGCCCGGCATCCAGATGGACGAATGCGCCTTTCCGCTGCTGCTGGCCGATGCGCTGCAGCGTGCGGGGCACCTGCCGCGCGCCAGGCTCTCCGCCTTCCTGCCGATGATCGAGCGCGCCGCCACCTATGTCGTGCGCAACGGACCCGTCACCGGCGAGGACCGCTGGGAAGAGGATGCCGGCTACAGCCCGTTCACGCTTGCCGTCGAGATCGCCGCACTGCTTGCCGCGGCAGACCTGCTCGACGCCTGCGGCAAGGATGACGCGGCGGCCTATCTGCGCGAGACCGCCGATGGCTGGAACGACCAGGTCGAGCGCTGGACCTACGTCACCGGCACGGCAATCTGCGAGGAAACCGGCGTCGATGGTTACTACGTCCGCATCGCGCCACCCGACAGCGCCGAGGCCGGCTCGCCGAAGGACGGCTATGTCCCGATCAAGAACCGGCCGCCCGGCGATACGGATCGGCCCGCCGAGGAAATTGTCAGCCCCGACGCGCTGGCACTCGTCCGCTTCGGCCTGCGGGCGGCCGACGATCCGCGCATGATCGACACCGTCAAGGTCATCGACGCGCAATTGCGCTGCGACCTGCCGCAGGGACCGCTCTGGTATCGCTACAATGGCGACGGCTATGGCGAGCACGAAGACGGCGCGCCTTTCGACGGCACCGGCCAAGGCCGGCCCTGGCCGTTGCTCGCCGGCGAACGCGCCCATTACGAGCTGGCGGCGGGGCGCATGGACAAGGCGGCCAGCCTGCTGGCGGCGCTGGAAGGCTCGGCCGGGCTTGGCGGCCTGTTGCCGGAGCAGGTCTGGGACGGCGCCGACCTGGCCGAGCGCGAACTGCTGCATGGCCGCCCTTCGGGCAGCGCCATGCCGCTGGTCTGGGCACATTCGGAGCATATCAAGCTGCTGCGCTCGCTACGCGACGGCACGGTCTTCGACATGCCGCCGCAAGGCGTCAAGCGCTACATCGAGAACAGGACCGTATCGCCGTTCAGGACATGGCGCTTCAACAACAAGATCCGCACGCTCCCCGAGGGCAAGGTGCTGCGCGTCGAACTGCTGGCTCCGGCGACGGTTCGCTGGAGCACCGACAACTGGGCGACGGTCCGCGACAGCCAGACGGCAGAGAACGCTTTCGGCATGCACGCAGCCGATCTGCCCACGGCCAGCCTCCCCAGCGGAAGCACGCTGATCTTCACTTTTTTCTGGTCCGCAACCAACGATTGGGAGAATGTCGACTTCTCCGTCATATCAGGCGAGCAGGACAGCCGGTAAATCCTTCCTCTCCAAACCCAGCAAATCTCTAGCAAACAGGGACGAAACCATGCAGATCGGAATGATGGGACTGGGCCGGATGGGCGCCAACATGGTCCGGCGCCTGATGCGCGACGGCCACCAATGCGTCGTCTATGACATCAACCCCGCCAGCGTGGCGGCCCTGGTAACCGACGGCGCGTCGGGAGCGGCATCGATGGCGGAATTCGTCGGCAAGCTCGCCAAGCCGCGCTGCGTCTGGCTGATGCTGCCGGCCGCGATCACCGGCAAGATCGTCGATCAGGTGGCGGCCCTGATGGAACCCGGCGACATCATCATCGACGGCGGCAATTCCTACTATCATGACGATGTCGATCGCGCGGCCAGGCTCAAGGACAAGGGCCTGAACTATGTCGATGTCGGCACCAGCGGCGGCGTCTGGGGTCTCGATCGCGGCTACTGCCTGATGATCGGCGGCCCCGACGAAGCGGTCCAGCATCTCGATTCGGTGTTCGCCACGCTGGCGCCCGGCGCCGATGCCGGCGCGCCTGCCCCGGACAAGGCCGCCGGCACCGCGCCCTTCGGCTATCTCCATTGCGGCCCGAGTGGTGCTGGCCATTTCGTCAAGATGGTTCACAACGGCATCGAATACGGCGTCATGGCCGCCTATGCCGAGGGCATGAACATCCTCAAGGCCGGCAATGCCGGCAAGGTCAAGCGCGACGCCGATGCCGAGACCAGTCCGCTGCAGAACCCCGAATATTACCAGTTCGACATCGACCTCGCCAACGTCGCCGAGGTCTGGCGGCATGGCAGCGTCATCGGCTCCTGGCTGCTCGACCTCACCGCCAGCACGCTCAAGTCGGACGCATCGCTGGCGAATTTTGGCGGCCGCGTCTCGGATTCCGGCGAAGGCCGCTGGACGCTGAAGGCGGCGATCGACACCGGCGTGCCGGCGCCGGTGCTGTCCTCGGCGCTGTTCGACCGCTTCTCCTCGCAAGGCGAATCCGAATTCGCCGACAAGCTGTTGTCAGCCATGCGCTATGCGTTCGGCGGCCATGTAGAGAAGCCGAAGGCCGGCTCGTGACGGCGGCAGGGGAGACACGCGCATGAGCCAGGAACGGTCCGACACGCTGGTGCTTTTCGGCGCCACCGGCGACCTCGCCCACAAGAAGATATTTCCAGCGCTCTACCAAATGGTCGCCAAGGGCACGCTCACCGAACCGGTGATCGGCGTCGCGTTCGATGCCTGGGATTTGAAGCAGCTGCAGGCGCGCGCTCGCGACGGCATCGTCCATGCGCTCGGCAAGATCGACGACAAGGTGTTCGCCAAGCTCGCGTCGCTGCTTCGCTATGTCAGCGGTGACTATCGCGATGGGGCCACCTTCGAGAAGCTGAAGACCGCGCTTGGTAGCGCCCAGCGGCCGCTGCACTACATGGCGGTGCCGCCGACCATGTTCGAGACGGTCGTCCAGGGGCTGGAGCAATCGGGCACCGCGCACGGCGCGCGGCTGATGGTGGAAAAGCCGTTCGGCCACGACCTGCAGTCGGCGCGCTGGCTCAACCGGGTCCTGCACCTGGTGTTCGACGAACAGTCGATCTTCCGCATCGACCACTATCTGGGCAAGGAAGCGATCCAGAACCTGCTCTATTTCCGCTTCGCCAATTCCCTCCTCGAACCGATCTGGAATCGCAACTTCGTCGAAAGCGTGCAGATCACCATGGCCGAGGATTTCGGCGTCGAGGGACGCGGCCGCTTCTATGACGATGTCGGCTGCATCCGCGACGTCATCGAGAACCATCTGCTCAACATCCTGTTGCTGCTGGCCATGGAGCCGCCGGTCGGCCGCTCCGCCGACGACCTGATCGACGAGAAGGTGCAGGTGCTGCGCGCGATCCGGACACTGACGAAAGACGATGTCGTGCGCGGTCAGTTCAAGGGCTATCTCACCGAACCCGGCGTGGCGCCGAATTCGCCGGTCGAAACCTTCGCGGCGGTGCGCTTCTTCGTCGACACATGGCGCTGGCGGGATGTTCCGTTCTTCATCCGCGCCGGCAAGAACATGCCGGTTCATGTCACCGAGGTGGTGGTGCGGCTGAAGCGGCCGCCGCTCGACGTCTTCGATCCGATCAAGCCCGCCGACCAGAACTATGTGCGCTTCCGCATCGACCCGCAGGTGGTGATCGCCATCGGCGCCCAGCGCAAGGCGTCCGGCGACGACATGATCGGCGAGCAGGTCGAGCTGACGGCGCTCGACGACAGCAAGGCCGACATGCCGCCCTATGAGCGGCTGATCGGCGATGCCATGAACGGCAATGGTCAGCTGTTCACCCGCCAGGACGCCAGCGAACTTGCCTGGCGCATCGTCGGCCCGGTGCTTGGCGACACCACGCCGCCGCACATCTACGAGCCGGGAACATGGGGCCCCGCCGATGTCATGAGCGGCTTCGGGCCGCCCAACGGCTGGATCGATCCGGTGAAGTGAGAGGATGATGCGATGGCCAAAGCGGTGAAGCAACCAGCGTCGGATGTCGAAAAGATCGTGCTTTCGATCGATATCGGCGGTTCGCACGTCAAGATCCTGACCAGCGCCGGCGGCACGGAGTGCCGCGCCGACTCCGGTCCCGGCCTGACGCCGCAGCAGATGGCCGAGACGGTAAGGAAGCTCGCCGAGGGCCTGTCATACGACGTCATCTCGATGGGCTATCCTGGCCCGGTCACCCACAACCGGCCATTGGCCGACCCCGCCAATCTCGGCAAGGGCTGGGCCGGCTACGATTTCGCCGCGCAATTCGGCAAACCGGTGAAGGTGGTCAATGACGCGCTGATGCAAGCCATCGGCAGCTATGAGGGCGGGCGCATGCTGTTCCTCGGGCTGGGAACCGGTCTTGGCGCGGCGATGATCGTCGACAATGTCGCCCAGCCGATGGAAGTCGCCCACCTCCCCTACAAGAATGGCAAGAGTTTCGAGGATTATGTCGGCGAACGCGGCCTGGAAAAGCGCGGCAAGAAGAAGTGGCGCAAACATGTCTTCGACGTCGTCGACCGGCTCCGTGCCGCCATGCAGCCGGACTATGTCGTCATTGGCGGCGGCAATGTCGACAAGCTCGATGAATTGCCCGCCGACAGCAGACGCGGCGACAACACACGCGCCTTCGAGGGCGGGTTTCGTTTGTGGCGCGACAAGGCGTTGATCGTTTGATATTGTTACTGTTTAGTATAGTTGTTCAAAATAACGTGTGTCGCCACACCAAGTCATTGCGTTGTGCAGATTTGCCGACTAGGAATTCCGCGCCACGATAACGCAGCTCGTCCCGCGGACACCCAGACGACGCGGTAGCATTTTGATTTGCGCATGATCCTTTCCGGAAATCGAATCCGATTTTCAGGTCATTCGCCTTGGACGGAGAGATAGATTGACCGACGACCACGACAGCGCCCCTAAAGACATCGACCTTCTCGAACTGACCGCACACATCGTGTCCGCCTACGTCGAGAAGAACCGCTTGCCCGCTTCCGGCCTGCCCGATCTCATCGCCAGCGTCAGCACGTCGATAAGCGGGCTCGGCAAGCCGGTGGTCCCGGTGGCGGCGCCGCTGGTCCCCGCGGTCAACCCCAAGAAGTCGGTCACGCCGGATTTCATCATCTGCCTCGAAGACGGCAAGAAGTTCAAATCGCTGAAGCGTCATCTCGGCGTGCATTTTGGCCTGACGCCGGATGCCTATCGCGCCAAATGGGGCTTGCCCGCGGACTATCCGATGGTCGCCCCCAACTATGCGGCCTCGCGCTCGCTGCTGGCGAAGTCGATCGGCCTCGGCCGCAAGGCCGCCCCGGTGAAGGCACCCGCCAAGGGCAGGAAGACCAAGGCCTCGGCCTAGGCGTGTCGCCCAAAAGTGCGCGGCGGTTTTGGGACGAAGACATGCATAAAACAAAAGACTTGAAGCGCGTCGCCTGAACCCGATTCAACGCGACGCGCTCAATTCGGCGCTGAGCCAATGGATTGATTGAAGCCTGCCGGCGAATCCGCCTTGGCAGGCTTCACGGTTTTGTGGCTTGGATGGACCGGACGGTTTCTTTGGGGGGTGAAGCGATGAACTACACCAGGATGGTGATCGAGAAAGAGGCGCCGGAAGAGTACGGCTACGACCGGATCCGCCACAATCTCTCCGAAAGTTCGATCGCCGACCAGAAGCTCTCCGACATCGGCCTGTCGCTGCCTGATCTCACGCTGTTCTATGGCGAGCATCGCGGCGACAAGGAGTTGCGCGCGCTGATCGCGGCACAGTATGCCGGCGTCTCGCCGGATGATGTCCTGGTCACCGCCGGTGCCGCCGGCGCGCTGTTCATCATCTCGACTTCGCTTTTGTCGGCGAGTGATCATCTCGTCGTCATCAGGCCCAACTACGCCACCAACATCGAAACCCCGAGGGCGATCGGCTGCGCCATCGGCTTTGTCGACCTGGCCTTCGAGGAAGGCTTCGCCATCGATGTCGAGCGCGTCAAGGCGGCGATCCGGCCCAACACCAGGCTGATCAGCGTCACCTGCCCGCACAACCCGACCGGCACGATGATGAGCCGGGTTGAACTCGATGCCCTGGTCGCGCTTGCCGAGGCTAGCGGCTGCTATCTGCTGGTCGACGAGACCTACCGCGATCTCTCCTATGGCAAGCGCCTGCCCTCGGCGGCCTCGCTGAGCCCGCGGGCGATCAGCGTCTCGTCGCTGTCCAAGGCCTTCGGCATTCCCGGCATCCGGATCGGCTGGCTGATCACCAGGGATTTGGAACTGCAGGAAAGATTCCTCGCCGCCAAGGAGCAGATCGGCATCTGCGGCAGCGTCATCGATGAAGGCATCGCGCGCGGCATGCTGCGGCGCCGGGACGCCTTCCTGGCGACGCTGCTGCCCGAAATGGCCAGGCGGCGCGACATCGTCCAAGCCTGGATCGACAACGAGCCGCTGGTCGATTGGGTGCGGCCGGAAGGCGGCGTCGTCGGCTTTCCCCGCTTGAATGTCGATGCCGGCTTCGACCTCGACCGGTTCTATGTGAACCTGCTGGAAAACCATGGCACCTATGTCGGACCCGGCCACTGGTTCGAAATGCCGAAGCGCTTCTTCCGCGTCGGCTTTGGCTGGCCGACGGAGGCGCAGTTGCGCGGCGGGCTCGATGCCATTTCCGCCGTGCTGCGCGGGTAAACTTCGCGTGCAAACCGCCGTACAAGCCGAAAATTTCTTGATCGCGCGCCGATTTTGACGCACATCCCGCCGTGAACTTTGTTAGAAGTTCCATTGGTCGGACCAGCGCCCATCGTGGAAGTGCCCCGCCAACCGATGCCATCGCAACGGGGCCTCAATCCATGACTGCCGCACAAACCTCGCCGGACCAGCGCTACGCCGCGTTCCGCCACCGCTCCTTCCTGAGCTATTGGGCGGCGCGTTTCCTCACCACATTCGCCACCATGATCGTTTCCGTAGCGGTCGGCTGGCAGATGTATGACCTGACCCGCGACCCGCTCGATCTCGGCCTGGTTGGCATCGTCCAGTTCCTGCCGTCGCTGGTGCTGGTGCTGGTCACCGGCGTCGTCGCCGACCGCTTCGGCCGCCGGCTGATCATGGCGCTGGCGGTGCTGCTCGAAGCCATCTGTGCCCTGGCGCTGCTGCTCCTGACGCTGCGCGGCATCAGCGGACCGCTGCCGATCTTCGCCGTGCTTGCCATGTTCGGCGTCGCCCGTGCCTTCTTCGGCCCGGCCTCATCGTCGTTGTTCGCCAATCTGGTGCCGCCGGAGGATTTCGCCAATGCCATCGCCTGGAATTCGTCGGCCTGGCAGACCGCGACCATCGTCGGGCCGGTTGCCGGCGGCCTGCTCTATGGCGTCTCGGCGGAAATTGCCTACGGCACCGCCGCCGTGCTCATGCTTGCGTCCGGGCTGCTGATCTTCACCATTCCGAGGCCGGCGCAGCGCAGCGAGACCGACAAACCGACCATGCAGACCCTGTTTGCCGGCTTCAGCTACATCTGGAGCGAAAAGATCGTGCTCGGCGCCATCTCGCTCGATCTGTTCGCCGTGCTTCTGTCCGGCGCTTCGGCGCTGCTGCCGGTCTATGCGCGCGACATACTGCAGCTCGGCCCCTGGGGCCTCGGCCTGCTGCGCTCGGCTCCCGGCGTCGGCGCCATCTGCGTCGCCATCTGGCTGGCCGGCCATCCGATCCGCAACCACGCCGGGCTGATCATGCTCGGCTTCGTCGCCGCGTTCGGCGCCTTCACCGTGCTGTTCGGCCTGTCGACGATCACCTGGCTGTCGATCGTCGCCCTTGCCTGCCTCGGCGCCACCGACATGTTCAGCGTCTATATCAGGGAAACCTTGATCCAGTTGTGGACGCCCGACCATGTGCGTGGCCGCGTCAACGCCGTCAACCAGGTCTTTGTCGGCGCCTCCAACGAGGTCGGCGAATTCCGCGCCGGCACGATGGCGGCGCTGATCGGCACGGTGCCGGCTGTCGTGGTCGGCGGCGTCGGCGCGATCGTCGTCGCCGGGCTGTGGATGGTACTGTTCCCGCAACTGCGCAAGGTCCGCCATCTCGACGGGCGCAACTGATTCAGCGCCGGACCCAGGCCGCTGGATCCGGCGCTTCTCAATGGCTGTCAAAGATAGGGCGCGGCATCGACGGCGTCAGCGAACCAGCTCGAACCGGTCGCGGCTCCCGGCCGGGTCAGTCCGAGACAATTTCGTAGTGAAGAACCTGGGCGTCACCGAGTGACGACTTCAGTCCAGGCGAGATGACGCCTGAGCCGAAGAGGAGAATATCTTCGCGACGTACGAATACTTCATGTCCGGGTCCCATCGACACAAATGTGCCCGAAGAACTTCGTTCGACAAGCCGGGCCCTGCCATTCGAAATGGTGAAGGTCGCGTGGCGCCTCGACACCCAGGGCCGCTCGACGATAATATTGCATTCCGCAGATCGGCCGATCGTCACGGATTCGTTGTTTCGACACGATCGCAACTGATCTCTATAACGGATGACCAGATGGATCTGCCGCGGCGGGACGGAGCGTCTATCGGTAGTGGCGCCACGGGTGGCGACCTGAGTATTGAGGACCCCATCGCTGCTCCACAGGGTATAGACATCGAAGAGTTCCTGCTTTCCCTTGAAGTCCATTTTGTCGAGGAGCCGCAGGCCCTTGCGGCTGCCCGCGGAAAGGGCTTCGAAGAAGCTCTGGCTGATCAGCACCTCCCCGGGGTTGGCCGTGGTGGACAACCTTGCGGTGACATTGACAACGTCACCGAATATCGCGCCCCGCGCGCGAATGACCGGTCCGAAATGCAATCCGATACGAGCGATCAACGGCCCTTTCGTCAGTTGGTGGCTGATTTGACAAACGGCCGCCAGCGCCATCTCCGGGCTCTCGAAGAGGCTGAGTACGTCATCGCCCTTCGAGTAGATGAAATCACCACCGTATTGGGAGACGATCGCCCGCATTGCGTCCAGGCAGTCCGAAAGCTGCAGCAAAGCGGCATCGTCGCCGATGCGCTCATAGAGGGGCGTGCTGCCCACGACATCAGCTAAGAGGACTGCGGCAAGAAGCGTTTCCTGATCCATCGATCTTGTGTCCGACCCGAAAAGCCCAGCGTGTATAACACACGAGGTTGCCTGCAACATATCTACTTGAGCGCTTGGGGACCGGGGCGATGCTTCGGGCGATCGTCACGGACGGACGGGTGTATGCTTCACTCATCTCTCCAAATCATATCACCGGCAAAGGCCTTTGAGATAGAAAGCAGCGGCTGGTTAACAGGAGGCGGCGAGGGCTGATTTGACGTCCGACATGAGGCGCAAAGCGGTCGTCCACGCCTCGGCAGACGTGAGTGGCCTTGGGTCAGGCCCGACCGTTCAGAGCAGTTGGGTTTTGCTCTTGTCCACAGCCGGCTTGCCGAAGATCATGCGCAGGAATTCGTCCAGCCAGCGCTTGAGATGCATGTCCCAGATCAGCCGGCCGCCGAGATGATCGCGGCCGGGCTGCGCGCCTGGCAGCTCGAAACGGTGGGCGCCGCGCACCACCCAGCGCTGCATCATCATCTGGGTCAACTCGCCATGGAACTGGATACCCCAGGCATTGTCGCCATAGCGGAAAGCCTGGTTGGGATAGGTCTCCGCCGTCGCCAGCAGCGTCGCGTCGCTGGGCAGCGAGAAGCCCTCGCGATGGAACTGGTAGACCATCTCCGGCCAGTGCATCAGTTTCCTGCCGGCTTCGGTTGCCTTCAGCGGATACCAGCCGATCTCGACCAGCCCTTCGCCGTGACCCTCGACCCTGCCGCCGAGATGGTTGACCAGCATCTGCGCGCCCAGGCAGATGCCGAGGAACGGCCGGTTCTCCTTGAGCGGTATCTCCAGCCAGTTGGTCTCGCGGCGGACGAATTCGTCCTCGTCATTGGCGCTCATCGGCCCGCCGAACACCACCGTGCCGGCATGGCCATCCAGCGTTTCCGGCAGGACATCGCCAAGCGGCGGACGGCGGATGTCGAGATCGAAACCCTCTTCCATGAGCATGTGGCCGACGCGTCCGGGGCTCGAATTCTCCTGATGCAACACGATCAGGATTCTGGGCTTCGAACTCGTTCTGGGCGGCATGGGAAGGAGAAAACCCTATTCGTCTGAGGATGTTCCGGTGGCGCCCGGTGCCTGCGCCGCCGCCTTGCGGCGCGCCTCGACGCGGTCGCGGCGTTCGACGCCGATCAGCTCGGCGACGCGCCAGACGGTGTTGTCCTCCAACTCGTGCAGCTCGCCGTCGGCATAGACGATCTCCCACATCAGCCCGATGAAGGCCTTGCGCGCATCGGCATCGAGGTGACGCTTGAGCACGCTGGTGAACGCATAGAGATCGATCGCTTCATTGTCGGCCCGCTCGCCGGCGGCGACCAGCGCTTCGAGTTCGGCGCCGCTGATCGAGTAGCTTTCCCCCAGCACCGCCTTGAACCGTTCCCACTCGACATCCTGGCGCACACCATCGGCATTCATCACATGGTAGAGAAGCGCCGACGCGGCGATGCGCGGGTCGTCCGTGCTGGCGCGCGTGCCGGAGCCGGTCGGCAAATCCTTCAGAAATGATAGAACGCGTTCAAACATCAATTCATTCCCAAATAGCCGGACAATCGACCCGGTTCAAAACAGGCGGAAGCGGCGCGGCGATTTTTCCACTTCATCATCCGGATCGACGCCGGGATCGTCCGGCAACCGCGCAAGTTCCTCGGCCGGCTCGACGGCCTCGGCATCGGCCGGCACCGCGGCGAAGGCTGCCGCCGTGACCGGCCTGACCTGGTCCTCGTGGCTCTCGGCTTCCTTACCCGCTGCCTCGCGCGGACCGGTGTCGTCGATCACCTCGACCGGCCTTTCGCTGGCCTGCTTTGCCAGCGCTTCAATGACCGGCACCGGACCGGCTGGTGCATCATCGTGGCTGTCGATCAGCTGACCGAGCCGCTCCATCGGCGCCCGCCACTCGAAGGCGTCGAGCCTGCCGGTGACCGGCGATACCGGCGCCCAGCGCTCGGAAACGACGCCATCGGCGACCCAGGCCGGATCGCGTGGCGCTCGCACCGCCTTGGACAAGAGCTGCCGCACCTTGCCCTGGTCGCCGGTCTCGGCCTCCTCGATGTCGGCCAGGAGCAGATAGGCGCCCTCGCGGCGGTCCATCCTGATGGCGGCCTCGGCCTCGCGGCGGGCAGTCGAAAAATCCTGCGCGTCGAGCGCGGCGCGCGCCACCGTCATCGACGACTCCGCGTGGTTCTTCTTCATCTCCTGCAGCTTCTTCGCCCGGTTGAGGCGGTCGAGCACGGCATCGCCCGGCCTTGCATGGGTATAGAGCTCGGCGATCTCCGGGTGCGGCTCGGCCTTCCATGCCGTCTCGAGGATTTTCGAGCCCTTGCGAACGTCGTTCTGCTTGAACAGCGCCGCGGCGGCGGCAACGGCGGCGGGCGCAAACTCCGGTCGCAGCCGGTTGGCCTCGATCGCCGCGGTCCTGGCGGCAGTGGGATCGCTGCCGGCGAGCGCCTGCGCCTTGGCGGTCAACAGCACGGCGCGGCGGCGGTTGGCCGCGTCGCGTTCGATCTGCCGCGTCGACTTCTGCGCGTCGACCAACTTCAGCGCCCCGTCCCAGTCACCGCGCGCGGTCAGCTCCTCCAGCGTCGATTCGGCCGCCCAGGCCAGTTGCGGTGCCACGGCGGCGGCACGGCCGGCATAGTGCCTCGCGGCGTTGCGGTCGCCGAGGCGTTCGGCTTCGAGATAGAGCCCGCGCAGGCCGAGCAGCCGCATTTCGGGATCGTCGAGCATGCTCTCGAACTTCTGCCGCGCGCCTTCATGATCGCCTTCCAGCAGCGAGGCCTGCGCCTCGAGCAGATGGATCAGCGGCTCCTGGTCGGAACGGATCAGCTTGGCCGCTTCCTTGGTCTTCTTGCGGGCCAGCGCGCCATCGCCGGCACCGGCGGCGATCATCCCGGTCGACAGCGCCTGATAGCCACGGTCGCGGCGGCGCACGCGGAAATAGCGCGAGATGGTGTAGGGACTGTTCCACAGCGACTTGACCAGCCACCAGAAGATCATCACCGCGGCAACCACGGCGACGACGGCCACCGCCGCCACCATCAGGCTGACCTGGTATTGATAGCCATTGAAGGTGACGACCATGTCGCCCGGCCGGTCGGCCAGCCAGGCAAAACCCAGTCCAAGCGCGAAAACGACGATGAGGAAGGCCAGCAGGCGGATCATTGTGTTGCCCTCATGCCTTCATCGCGCCGGAGATCAGTGCGTCGACCTGGGTTTCGACCTCGATGCGTGCCTTCAGTTTACCGGCAAAGTCGGCGCCTGCAGCCTTGGCGGCTTGCGGCAGCGTATCATACTCGCTGAGCGCCTTGGCATAGTCGCCCTGATTGACCGCAACCTCGATGCGCGCGACGGTTTCCGGCGCGCCGGCACCCTCGACGGCGCCGATCGGCCTGACCTTGACCAGCGATTCGGCGCTCGACAGCAGGTTCTGCAGCAGGCCGGCATTCTCATCGACAGGCGTTGCGGCGGCGACCATCGCGTTGGCGGCGGCATCCATCTGCGATGCGATCTCGGTGCGGGTCGGCACACCCTTTTCGGCATAGGGGCGCAAGGTTGCGATCTCAGGCGCGTTGGGCGAGATCGCGGCAAACGTATCGAGTTCGGCCGCGAACGGCGCGCCGCGTTCGAGCGCCGACTTCAAAGCCGACGCGGCAATGGCGAGCGCGATCTTCGGCTGTCCTGCCGCCGCCTCGACCTTGCCGGAAAGCTGCGACACCGACTGTTCGAGCGCGGTGAGCCGGCCATCCTGCGCCGTCGCCGCCTCACCGGCTGATTTCACCAGCGCATCGAGACCAGCCAGCTTCTCGTTGAGCGGGCCGAGATCGACAGGCGCCGCGCTGCCGGCCTTGCCAAGCGCGGCGACCGCGGTTTCGATCTGCTTGACCTTGTCACCCAGTGCGGAAAGCCCGGCCGTGTCGCCCGTTCCGCCGGATTCGACCGTCGATTTCAGCGCCGCGATGTCCGTCTTGACCTGATCGAGCGCCGCCGACAGCCCGTCCACCTTGGCCGATGCGTCGCTGTTGCCACTTGTCTCCTTCAGCCCGGCGATCTCGGTCTTCAGCGAAGCGATCTCGCCATTGACGCCATCGAGCGAAACCCCGGAACCGGAGCCGGGCGCGCCGAGCAGGCCGGCGAATTGCAGGCCACCGGCGCCAACCAGCGCGATGACGCCGCCGATGATGCCGGCGGCGATGCCGTTGAGGCCGCCACGCTTCGGCTGCACTGCCATCGATTCGCTCCTCGCGTCGGCTTTCCCCGGCGCCGCTTTGGTCTCGGCGGTCCTGGTGGCTGCATCCTCGAAGCTGTAGTCGAAGGCCTTGGCGCGGTTGGGCGGCGCATCCGAACCGGGATAAGGCAGCTCCGGTTCGGCGGCTTTGGCCCCGGCATCCGCTGGCGCGCCTGCCTCGGCCGCCCCTGCGGCGGCGGTATCGGCATGCTCCCAGGGCTCGAGATCGGTCTGGTCGGCATGCACCGGCTCTTCGGGAACCTCGTCCGGCGTTTCTTCGGCGCCCGCTTGCGGCCTGGCGGCTTCCTCGTCGGCGACGCGCGAGACCGCACCGGGCTCGAGTTCGATGGTCACCGGCTCCCGCCGGCTTTTCGAGTGTCGCATCTTCGGCGTCTTGACCATGCCTGGGCTCCGCAAAATTCGCTTCGTCTCAACGCCGGGCGGCGCTTGATGGTTCAGAAAGGGTCTAGCACATCACCAAGCGGTGAAAAGGGGCGGTGTGATGACGCGGCTCAGCGCCGCGCCTGCAAAAGTGCCAGCAGCGTTTCCTCATCTGGCTGTTCGGCAATGCGGAGTCTCTCGCCGGCGATACCGTCAAGGGCGGTGGCGATGCGCGCGGAAAGGGCGAAAAACCATGTTTTTTCAAAGAGCCTTTGCAGCGTGGGCCGCGTGGCCAGGGCCTGTAGCGCCTGAGCCGCCTTGGCCGAATAGAGCAGCACCGCGTCGGCGGGTTGGCCCGCGAGACGCGCAAGCACGGCTTCGTCCGGATAATCAACCGCGAGCGTGTCATAGGTCTCGACGGCCTGGACCGGGACACCAGCCGCCTCCAGCCTCTGTTCGAACGCTGGAAACCGCACCCGGCCACAGAGATAGACGATGGTCTTGCCCGGGACATCGCCGGCCAGACTGTCAGCCAAGGCTTCGGCATCGCCTGAGCCTTCGCTGACGGACAAGAACCCTGCTTTGCGGGCGGCCTCCGCGGTCTTCTTGCCGACGGCATGACAGGGCAAGGCGGCAAGCCCCGCGATGACTTCTTTCGGCGCATGGCGCACCGCATTGGCGCTCGTGATAGCAACCGCCGCGGCGCCGGCCTCGGGCAGATCGGCAGCGACAGGCATTGCAACGGTCTCGGTGAGCGGCAACAGGATCGGCTCGAAGCCCCTGTCCCGCAGCAACGACATCGTGCGCGATGCGCCCGGTTCCGGCCGCGTCACCAGAACGCGAAGCATCGTCAGGCCCAGCCGTCGAAGAACTTTTCGCCGGCCTTCGCCCGCACCGTCCCGGCGGCTTCCGCGCCGATGCGGGCGGCATCCCGCGCCGGACCCTGCAGCTCGACTGTGTGCGACTGCGTGCCGTCTGGCGAGATGATCAGCCCGGCGAAAGACAGCAGTTCGGCCTCGATGACGGCATGACCGGCGATCGGCGTGCGGCAGGAGCCATCGAGTGCCGCCAGAAAGGCCCGTTCGCAGGCCAGCGCCTGTCCGGTCGGCACGTCATGGATGGCCACCAGCATCTTGCCCGCGTCACCATCGCCGATGCGGCTCTCGATGCAGATCGCGCCCTGGCCCGGCGCCGGCGGGAAGATGTCGAGCGGCATCAGGTCGGTGATCACATGGTCGAGCCCGAGCCGCTTCAGCCCGGCATGGGCGAGGATCGTGCCGGCGGCGACGCCTTCGTCCAGCTTGCGCAGCCGCGTCTGCACATTGCCGCGAAACATCACCACGTCGAGATCCGGCCGCATCCTGCGGATCAGCGCCTGCCGCCGCAGCGACGACGAGCCGACTTTCGCCCCTTGCGGCAGGTCGGCGATCGTCTTCGCCGCCCTGCCGACAAAGGCATCGCGCGCGTCCTCGCGCGGCAGGAAGGCGCTGAGCTCCAGACCGTCGGGCAGTTGTGTCGGCATATCCTTCGACGAATGCACGGCGATGTCGATCCGGCGCGCCAGCAGCGCCTCCTCGATCTCCTTGGTGAACAGCCCCTTGCCACCGGCTTCCGACAGCGGCCGGTCCTGGATGCGGTCGCCGCTGGTCGAGATGACGACGACCTCGAACGCCGCCGCCGGCAGGCCATGCGCGGCCATCAGCCGCGCCTGCGTTTCATGCGCCTGCGCCAGCGCCAGCGGGCTGCCGCGTGTTCCGATTCTCAAGATTGTTTGCATGGCGCGCGGTCCGTGATAACCCCCGGGCAAATGGAGGTCTGTCGAGATTAGGTCAGGCCGAGCCGAAAATGGTGGTTCCGAGAATCGGAGCGGAGCGTACTTTCGGGTACGTGAGCACCGGAAGCGCAGAACCCGCCATTCGCAGGCCGGCATCACCTGAATATCGGCAGACCTCCTAACGGGGAAAGCCCGACGATACAATCTCTGGGGACAGCGACCAATTGATCCGCGTTCTGGGCATTGAGACGAGTTGTGACGAGACCGCCGCCAGCGTCGTGGCGCTGGACGGCGATGCCGCGCCGAAAATCCTGTCCAACATCGTGCTCAGCCAGATCGAGGAACATGCCGCGTTCGGCGGCGTCGTGCCGGAGATCGCCGCGCGCGCCCATGTCGAGGCACTGGACGGCATCGTCGAGGCAGCCCTTGCCGATTCGGGCGTCGACCTCGCCGACATCGATGCCATCGCCGCGACCGCCGGTCCCGGCCTTGTCGGCGGCCTGATTGTCGGGCTGATGACCGCCAAGGCGATCGCCGCCGCCGCGGGCAAGCCGCTGATCGCCATCAACCACCTCGAAGGCCACGCCTTGACCGCACGGCTGACCGACGGGCTCGATTTTCCCTATCTGCTGCTGCTGGTCTCCGGCGGCCACACGCAAATCCTCGCCGTGCGCGGCGTCGGCGACTATCAGCGCTGGGCAACCACCATCGACGACGCGCTCGGCGAAGCCTTCGACAAGACGGCCAAGATGCTCGGCCTGCCCTATCCCGGCGGACCGAATGTCGAAAAGGCGGCACAGGCCGGCAATGCCTCGCGCTTTGCCTTTCCCCGTCCGATGAAGGGTTCGGCGCAGCCCGACTTCTCCTTCTCCGGTTTGAAGACCGCCGTGCGCCAGGCGGCGACCGCCATTGCCCCGTTGAGCGACCAGGATGTCGCCGACATCTGCGCTTCGTTCCAGGCGGCGGTCGCCGATGCGCTGGCCGACCGCGTGGCGCGCGCGCTTTCGCGCTTTCGCGAGACGTTTCCCGGCACCAGGAACCCGGCGCTCGTCGTCGCCGGCGGTGTCGCCGCCAACCGCACCATCAAGGCGACGCTGGAACGCCAGTGCGCCGAGGCTGGCTTCACCTTCATTGCGCCGCCGCTGAAACTCTGCACCGACAATGCGGCGATGATCGCCTGGGCCGGTATCGAACGGTTGCGCGAAGGCATGGCGCAGGAGAACGGCTTCGACTTCGTGCCGCGCTCGCGCTGGCCGCTGGACGGCATCTCGACGCCGATGGTTGGTTCCGGCCGGCGTGGAGCCAAGGCATGAATGATCGCCCCTTGAGCAGTCGAGACATGAACAGTCCGGGCAAAAGCGGCTGGCGCGTCGCTGTCCTTGGCGGCGGCGCCTGGGGTACGGCGCTGGCGCTGGCCATGCTGCGCGCCGGCCATTCGGTGCGGCTGTTCGCGCGCGATCCGCAAACCGTCGCCTCGATCGGCCGTGGCGAGAACCCGCGCTATCTGCCAGGCATCGCCATCGCGCCCGGCATCGAGGCGACGAGCGACATCAAGACAGCGCTTGCCGGCGCTGATTGCGTGCTGGCGGTGACGCCGGCGCAATCGCTGCGGGCAACGCTGGCGCTCGCAAAAGACCATATGCCGCGCGGTATTCCGCTCGTTCTCTGCGCCAAGGGCATCGAGCGCGACACCGGTGCCCTGCTGTCGGCGATCGTCGAGGAGATCCTGCCGCGAAATCCCGTCGCCGCCCTGTCGGGCCCAAGCTTCGCCACCGATGTCGCCCGAGGCCTGCCGACGGCGGTGGTGGTGGCCGCCCGCGACGAAGCTCTGGCCGCAGACCTCGCCGCCCGCTTTTCCGCCGAGAACCTGCGCTGCTATTCGAGCGACGACCTTATCGGTGTCGAGATCGGCGGCGCCTTGAAGAACGTCTTCGCCATCGCCGCCGGCGCGGTCACCGGCGCCGGGCTTGGCGCCAGCGCCCAGGCCGCCATGGTGACGCGCGGTTTTGTCGAGCTGCGCCGCATCGGTGCTGCTTTCGGCGCCAGGCCCGAAACCCTGATGGGGCTTTCCGGCCTTGGTGACCTGCTGCTCACCTGCTCCTCCGCCCAATCGCGCAACTTTGCCTATGGGCTGGCGCTCGGGCAAGGCAAGCCGCTATCCGGACTGCCGCTGGCCGAGGGCGTGCCGACGGCGGCAATCGCTGCCCGCATCGCCAGCGAGCGCAACATCGATGCGCCGATCATCACCGCCGTTGCGGCCATACTGGACGGCACCATCACCATCCAGCAGGCCGTGATCGCCTTGATGACCCGGCCGCTGAAGACCGAAACCAACGATTGATCCCCACGACTTTGATCACACCACCAGGAGAAGACCATGCTGTTTGCGTTGATTTGCAAGGACAAGCCCGGAAGCCTGCAGGTGCGCCTCGACACGCGGCCCGCGCATGTTGCCTTTCTGGAAGGATTGAACGGCGACAAGAAGCTGGCTTTTGCCGGTCCGTTCCTCGATGCCGAAGGCAAGCCCAATGGCAGCCTCGTGGTCGTCGAGGCGCCCGACATGGCTGCAGCACAAGCCTTGTCGGCTGCTGACCCCTATGCCAGGGCCGGGCTGTTCGAAAGCGTCGAAATCCGCCAGTGGAACTGGACGTTCAACAAGCCGGCGGCTAGTTAATTCCGGTCGACGGCGAGCGAACGCCAGAGCAATTCCAGGAAAAGTGTGAAACGGTTTTCCGTCCGCAATTGCGTCGAGACAAAGAGTCTAGGAGGAGCAAATGAACTACTGGCTGTTCAAATCCGAGCCCTCGGTCTTCTCCTTCGAGGCGTTGAAGGCCAAGGGCAAGGCCGGCACGCAATGGGATGGGGTGCGCAACTACGCCGCGCGCAACAACATGAAGGCGATGCAGATCGGCGATCTCGGCTTCTTCTACCATTCCAACGAGGGGCTCAACGTGGTCGGCATCGCCGAGGTCTGCGCGCTTGCCCATCCCGACACCACGTCGGATGATCCGCGCTGGGAATGCGTCGACATCCGCGCCTTCAAGGATGTGCCGAACCCGCCGACGCTGGAACAGGTCAAGGCCAACCCGAAGCTTGCCGAAATGGCGCTGGTGCGACTCGGGCGGCTTTCCGTGCAGCCGGTGACGCCCGCGGAATGGAAGGAAGTCTGCCGCATGGGCGGCCTGACACCCGCCCCGTGACGGCGCTGACGCCAAACAGCGCCAAGCAATTCATCCTCGACAACACGGCGCTGATGGCGCCGCCGCACGTGCCGGAGCTTCTTCTGCATCTTGCCGACGAAGCCCATGATTTGTGGCAGCGGACCGAGGATGAACTGGTCGAGATCGGGCTGCCACCGCCCTTCTGGGCATTTGCCTGGGCCGGTGGCCAGGGTCTTGCGCGCTATGTCATCGACAATCCCGACACAGTGCGGGGCAAGCGCGTGCTCGATTTCGCTTCCGGCTCGGGCCTTGTCGCCATCGCCGCCGCCAGGGCTGGCGCCGCCGAGGTGGTCGCCGCCGATATCGACCCGTTCTGCGCGACCGCGATCCGTCTCAATGGCGAGGCGAACGGTGTCCGGATCGGCTTCCTCGGCACGGATTGCATAGGCACCGACGCGGGCTGGGACGTCATCCTGGCCGGCGACGTTTTCTATGACAAATCCTTCGCCGACCGGTTGATGCCGTGGTTCGCGACGCTCAAAGCGCGCGGCGCCGAAATCCTCGTCGGCGATCCCGGCCGGTCGTATATGCCGAAGGCGGGGCTGGAACCGCTTGCCGTCTATGAAGTCGCCGTCACCCGGGCATTGGAAGATTCCCTGGTCAAGCGCACGACCGTCTGGCGGTTTGCTTGACGCCGTCGCCGAACAGGCGTTTCCATAAATCTGCATCTGGAGGGGGAAGCTCATGGATTTTTCGGCAGTGAACTGGCTGGCGGTGATCGCCGCCGCCGTGCTGGCGTGGTTGTTCGGCGCCGCCTGGTACATGGCCTTGAGCAAGCCGTGGCTGAGGGCCGCAAAACTCGATCCGGCGACAATGAAGAGATCGCCGCTGCCCTTCGTCATCAGCTTCATCGCCGAACTGGTCATGGCCTACATAATGGCCCTGGTCGTCGGGGCGATGACCGGAGGTGAGCCGACATGGCTCGCCGGACTGGTCTTCGGCTTCGTGCTTTGGCTGGGTTTCGTCGCGACAACGCTCTCGGTCAACCATCGCTACGAGAATTTCGGCTGGGACCTGACCCTCATCGACGGCGGCCACTGGCTCGGCGTGCTGCTGATCATTGGCGCGGTGATCGGCTGGTTCGGCGCCGCGGCAAGCTGAATGAACGGCGGTGCTTCGATGCTGGCGGATGAGTCCGGATTCCCTCGCGACCTGGTGTTCACCCGGATCTGCCACGTCAAGCAAGGCTACGAGGACCGGCGCCGGCACATCGTCAAGGAGTTCGGGCGGCGCGGGGTTCCGGTTTACTTCTACACCGACTGGGACCAGCCGGAGGTCACCCCGGACATCCGCGCCGAGCTCATTGCCCCCGACTTTGTCCACCCGGCGCGCGTCTCGCTGGCGCTGAAGCATGTCGGCATCTGGCGCGATTTCCTCGAGACCGACCTGCCCTATTGCCTGGTTTTCGAGGACGACGTGTTCCTCGCCCGCGACTTTGTCGCCAAGTTCCGGCAAGGGCTGACCGAACTCGGCGACCCCACGCGCAGGGCCGTCATCTACCTTGGCAATGGCAGCAACTACTACACGCCGATCTGGAAATTGCGGAGGGGCCAGAAGCTTTATCCGGCGCTCCATGCCAGATGCGCCGATTCCTACCTCATCACCCGCCCTGTCGCCGAAGCCCGTTGCGCCTGGATCGCCCGGAACAAGATATCCAGGCCGATCGATCATCAGATCGAACAAATGGACGACGAACTGGGAATTGAAATGCTGTGGTTCGAACGGCCGATTGCCGAGCAGGGCAGCGAAAACGGCGCTTTCCCGACCTCCGTTGCCGGCAAATCGCGTCCGCTGCTGTACAAGAAACTGCAATGGAACTGGAAGAAGTACAACCGCATGATCTTCGGCCACAACGCCCGTTCTTGAGCGAAAGGACAGGCGACGGCCGTGCCTATGCCTTGTCCGCTGTTCTCGTCTTGGCCACCTCCTCGAGAATCCATTCGCGAAAGGCGACGATGCGGGGATCGTCAGCCGTGGCCTGGGGATAGACCAGGAAGTAGGCGAATTCCGGCGCGACCCTGATGCTGAGCTCGAAGGGCCGCACCAGACGGCCCTCGGAAAGGTCGTTTGCCACCATGGCGAAATCGGCGAGCGCGACGGCGTTGCCGTCGAGCGCCGCCTGCACCGCATCCGTGGACGTCCCGAAGACGACAGTGCGACTGTCATCGAAATCATCGACACCGGCCGCCGCCATCCACATCCGCCAGTTCGGCCATGTCACGCCTTGGCGCGCCCATTCGATATGGGCGAGCGTATGGTTGAAGAGATCGCGCGGCTCCCGCAAGGGCGGTCCGGATTTCAGCAGGCTCGGGCTGCATACCGGAATGATGATGTTGTCGAACAGGCGGTGCGCGCAAAGCCCCGGATATTTGCCGGCGCCGAAGCGGATGCCGACATCGACATCGTCGAGGTCGAAATCGCGCAATCCGTAGGCGATGTCGAATCTGAGCTCGATGCCCGGCCTCTGCTTGCGGAAATCCTCGACGCGCCGCATCAGCCATTTGGCCGCGAACTGCGCGTCCAGGGTCACCTTCAGAAATTCCGTCCCGCGCGCCATCTTGCGCGCCCGCATGGCGGCCCGGCCAAGCAGGTCGAGCGCGTCGGTCGCGGCCTCGAACAGCACTGTGCCTGCCTCCGTCAGCCGGATGGTGCGGCTGGTGCGGGTGAAAAGCACGATGCCGAGCTGATCCTCGATTTCCTTGATCTGGTGGCTGACGGCGGCCGGCGTCAGGCCGAGTTCGTCGGCGGCGCGCGTGAAATTGAGATGCCGGGCCGCTGCCTCCAGCGTCCTGAGCGCCCGGGTTCCCGGCAGGAGGGTTGCCATCAGAGCGTGACCTGGTCGAAGCGGCCCACGGCGTTCCATCCTCAAATAAAACTTGATGATAGGGAAAAAACTACTCGTTTCCTGCTTGGATTTCAATCAGGCATGATGCGTATATCGAAACACCATCAAACCGGATTTGATGTCCGGTGAACGGATCATGTCATGTCGCACATCGCTCTCAACTCTGCTCCTGCCCGGCCGGCATGGCTGGCCGCTACCCTCGACTGGCTGCGTCAAGCCAGGGTCGCGGTCAACCTTCCGCACCAGAACGTCGAGGACCTGACCGATCGCCAGCTGCGCGATGTCGGCGCCCGACGCAAGGACATTGCGCGGGCGATGGACCGCGAGATGGGCCGGCTGGGTCTTCTCGACATCGGCTGGCAGCGTCCTAAGGGAATGGGCAGTAGGCAGTAGGACAGTAATCAAGGCGGCACCGACGCCCGTGCCTACTGCCTACTGCCTACTGCCTACTGCCTATCTCACCACCCTCAACACCGTACGATCCGACAGCAGCGGCAAGAGTCGCGCCATCGTGCGTGCCGTCACCGCGACGCACCCTTGCGTCGGCGTGAAACCGGGGCGCGCCAGGTGGAAGAAGATGGCGCTGCCGCGTCCACGCCGGCGCGGCGATAGGTTCCAGTCGAGCACCAGACAGGCATCATAGAGCCGGTCGTCGCGCCGCATGCGTTCATGGCTGGCGCCATAGGGCATCTTGACCGGCCGGTTGTAGTTGCGATCGTCAGGCACTTCGCACCAGCCGAGATCGGGCCCGATCGGCGTCATCGCCAGGCGGGTCTTGCGGCCGCCAGAGAACTGATCTCCCCGGAAATAGCCCGACAGGACCCGCATCGAGGCGAGCGGCGTGGCGCCGTCGCCTTCGCGCTTGTCGGCCGAGATGCCGCCGCGCCCCAGCGCACAGGCAAACACCGTTGCGCCAGCCTGCAGCAGGCCCTGGCTTGGATGGCCGGGCCTGGCCCGCACGGTCAGTACGCGCAGCCCTTTCGGCAAAATTGCGCCGGCTGCATTGCGCTCGCGTTTTTTCTTGTATGATCGTGCCACGGAACAAATCACTGTGATCGGCTGTTGTGCCGGTCAGCTTCCGCATAAACAGGCAGTGGTCAACTGAATTTTCTTTTCAAAACAACGGATTGATCCATGACTTCACGCACCATCCTGATCGTCGACGACGATGACGACCTGCGCGGCACGCTGGTCGAGCAATTGTCCCTTTACGAGGAATTCGACGTGCTGCAGGAATCGACTGCGGCAAAAGGCGTCACTGCGGCGCGCGGCGGCCTCATCGATCTGCTCATCATGGATGTCGGGCTGCCCGACATGGATGGCCGCGAAGCGGTGAAAATCCTGCGCAAGGGCGGCTACAAGGCGCCCATCATCATGCTGACCGGCCACGATACCGATTCCGACACGATCCTTGGTCTCGAGGCCGGGGCCAACGACTATGTGACGAAGCCGTTCCGCTTCGCCGTGCTGCTTGCGCGCATCCGCGCGCAATTGCGCCAGCATGAACAGAGCGAGGACGCCACCTTCTCGGTCGGCCCCTACACCTTCAAACCCAGCCAGAAGCTGCTGATCGACCCGCGCGGCGCCAAGGTGCGGCTGACGGAGAAGGAAGCCTCGATCATCAAATATCTCTATCGCGCCGACCAGAAGGTGGTGACGCGCGACGTGCTGCTCGAGGAAGTCTGGGGCTACAATTCCGGCGTCACCACGCACACGCTGGAAACCCATGTCTACCGGCTGCGCCAGAAGATCGAGCGTGATCCTTCCAATGCGGAAATTCTTGTGACAGAAAGCGGCGGCTACAAGCTGGTTCCTTAAACATTTCATTATCCAATGAGCGGCCGGGGCGGGGCTGCTTTCGGGTACGATCCTGTTGGAGGGGGTTCTGGATCGACTCCGCGCATCGGCCCAAAAATCGGATTCGATTTTTGGAAAGCACGATGCGCAGATTGAAAAATGTTAGAGCGTCCTGTGCGCGTCCAAGAGGACGCGCGGCGCTCTAAAGGAGGGATTGGACTGACCGTTCGGGGACACAGCTAGATGGCGCTGGATGACGACATCCGCATCCTGTCCGCCGTGAGGCTCTTCGAGGGCTTCACGCAGGAACAGTTGCGCCTGCTCGCCTTCGGCGCCGAGACCACCCTGCTGCAGGCCGACCACAAGCTCTACCGCGAGGACGACGAGGCCGATTCGGCCTATATCGTGGTCAGCGGGCGCATCGTGCTCTATCGCGAGCAGAATGGCGAACGCATCCCGATCGGCACGGCCGGCCCGGGCACGATGCTGAGCGAACTGGCATTGATCGCCGACACCAACCGGCTGACCAGCGCCTCGGCCGAGATCGATTCGGAAGTGATCCGGCTCAGCCGCAAGATGTTCCGCCGCATCCTCGAGGAATACCCGGAAGTCGCGGTGCAGTTGCATCAGCGCATCCTGGAGGATTTCCAGGCAATGATCCGCCGCATCGAGAAGCTGGCGCCGCGCTTTTCCGGATAGGCGCCCATGGACTTCCAGCTGCTTCGCGCCACCGAAACAGACCTGCCCTTCATCATGGCCACCGAACGGGGCGAAGGCTATGACGCCTTTGTCGGGCGTTGGGACGAAGCGCGTCACCGCGAAGCCATCGTCGACGGCAGCCATGCCTATTTTGTCGGTGTCGACGGTTCGGTGCCGATAGGCTTTGCCATCCTTCGCCAGTGGGCCTCAGTCGAGCGTGTGACACTGGTCAAGCGCATCGCTGTCGTCGTGCCGGGACAAGGCCATGGCAGGGTGCTGCTGTCCGCCGTGGTCGACCGGGTTTTCGTCGAGACCGATGCCCATCGACTTTGCATCGGCCTGTTCCCCGACAACCATCGCGCCCGGCGCGCCTACGAGGCTGTCGGCTTCACGGCCGAAGGCATCGCGCGCGGCAGCGCGTTTTTCCACGGTGTGCATCGCGACGAGCTGGTCATGGCGCAACTGCGGCCTGAATGGGAACAGCGCCGATCACAGGCGCCCAAAGCTAGTCCAGGTTGAAACGCGCGATCACCGGCACATGGTCCGACGGCCGCTCCCAGCCGCGCGCCGGGCGCAGGATCTCGTAGCCGGCGAAATCGGGCACCAGATTCGGTGACGACCAGACATGGTCGAGCCGCCGGCCGCGGTTCGACGCTTCCCAGTCCTGTGCGCGATAGCTCCACCAAGTGTAGAGCTTCTGTTCATGCGGCACGTTGAGTCGCATCAGGTCGACCCAGTTGCCGGCCAGACGCATCGCCTCGAAGCTCTCCGTCTCGACCGGCGTGTGGCTGACCACGTTGAGCAGCTGCTTGTGCGACCAGACGTCGTGCTCGAGCGGCGCGATGTTGAGGTCGCCGACCAGCACCGAGCCCGACACCTCGTCATGCTCGGCCCGGATGGCATTCATCTCGGCGACGAAATCGAGCTTGTGCTTGAACTTCCTGTTGATGACGGGATCCGGTTCGTCGCCACCCGCCGGAACATAGAAATTATGCAGCAGTATCGCCTTGCCGCCGGCCCGCACTGTCACCGACAGGTGGCGGCTGTCCTCGATCTCGCAGAAGCGTCGCTTCTCGACCACCTCGATCGGCCGCCGCGCCACCGTGGCGACGCCGTGATAGCCCTTCTGGCCATGGAAGGCGATGTGCTCGTAGCCGAGCTTGCGGAACGCCTTCTCGGGAAACAGCTCGTCGGGAACCTTGGTTTCCTGCAGGCAAAGCACGTCGGGCGCATGCTCGACGAGCAGGCGTTCGACGATCGGCATGCGCAGACGGACGGAATTGATGTTCCAGGTGGCAATCGAAAAGGGCATGCGGCGGTCCAGGACAGCGTACGACCAGCCGGAACCGATAGGCCCTGACGGAGAAGACGCCTTTTGACGGGGTCAGCCTGGGAACCTGCCAGCCGGGCGCCACAAAGACAAGCCGAGGCATGTTGCAAACATTTGAGCCAGGCAAAAAGCCCTTCTCAACTTCGTCATCCCAGGGCGAAGCAGGCGCGGAGCGCCGTCGCGGAGACCCTGGGATGACGAAGGCAAAGGGGCATGCCAGGCTCGCGATCAGCGAGTCTTCGTATTCAGTTCGCGGTTGGCGGTGTAGTCGATGGCAAAGGTGTCGGGCGCGAAGCTGACGCCTTCCTTGGTGTTGAAGATCATCACCGTGGTGTCCTTGCCTTGCGCGTCGGTGATCGTCCATTGGCGCAAATCATAGGTTTTCGGATCGAACATCATCGTGATCCTGGCATTGCCGAACACCGACTTGTCGGCGAGCTGGATCGTGGTGAGGTCGTCTTCCTCCTTGACGCTTTTGACGCGGTCGCCGGAGAGGTCGATCCTGTTGTCGAGCAGCAGCTTCAGCGGCGTCTTCGACAGCGGATAGAGATCGGATGTGTTGAGCTTCTTGTTCAGGATGACCACCGACTTGCCGTCTGAGATCACCTTGAAATTCGAGGCACCGTCATAGTTGAAGCGGATCTTGCCCGGCCGCTCCAGGAAAAACTTGCCGCCGGTCTGCTCGCCCTTGGGGCCGAACTGCACGAATTCGCCGCTCATCGATTTGACCGAGGAAAAATGGTCGGCGATCTTCTGCGCGGCCGGTGGCACGGCCGCCTGCGCCGAGGCCAGCAACTGGAACCCGGGCATCACATTGAAGGCCGCGGCCCCTGCAAACGCCAGGCCGAGACCAAGCAGCTGTCGCCGGCTGGGAGCGAGATCGCTGAGCACTGAGGGAGCATTTTTCATGTCGGTCACTCTCATCTGATTTCTGAGTTGTTCTGGTCCTTGGACCCCCAGTTAGGCTGAAATTTGGCGGGTCGGGCGCCCCCTCAGTCGCTTCAACGTCCTGAAAGGTTCAAGGTTGCCGGACCGGACGATGTCGCGAAGGCCAGGCCTCCTGGTCAGAACTTGTCGTCTTCGGTCGGCACCAGGATCTCGCGCTTGCCGGCGTGGTTGGCCGGGCCGACGATACCTTCCTTCTCCATTTTCTCGATGATCGAGGCGGCGCGGTTGTAGCCGATGCCCAGCCGGCGCTGGATATAGCTGGTGGAAGCCTTGCCGTCGCGCAGCACCACGGAAACCGCCTGATCGTATGGATCGTCGGAATCCTCGAAATTGCTGTTGCCGCCGCCATTTCCCGAGCCGCCCTTGCCGGACGGCTCGTCGTCGTCCTCGCCGTCGTCCTCGGTGATGGCGTCGAGATATTCGGGTACGCCCTGCAGTTTCAGATGCGCGACGATCCTTTCGACCTCTTCATCGGCGACAAACGGGCCGTGCACGCGCTGGATGCGTCCACCGCCGGCCATGTAGAGCATGTCGCCCATGCCGAGCAGCTGCTCGGCGCCCTGCTCGCCCAGGATAGTGCGGCTGTCGATCTTCGACGTCACCTGGAAGGAGATGCGGGTCGGGAAATTGGCCTTGATCGTGCCGGTGATGACGTCGACCGACGGGCGCTGCGTGGCCATGATGACATGGATGCCGGCGGCACGCGCCATCTGCGCGAGGCGCTGCACGGCACCTTCGATGTCCTTGCCGGCGACCATCATCAGGTCGGCCATTTCGTCGATGATGACGACGATATAGGGCATCGGTTCGAGATCGAGATTCTCGGTCTCGTAGATCGCCTCGCCGGTCTGGCGGTCGAAGCCGGTCTGCACGGTGCGCGAGATCTTTTCGCCCTTCTTGTCCGCCTGGCTGACCCGGGCATTGAAACCGTCGATGTTGCGCACGCCGACCTTCGACATCTTGCGGTAGCGGTCCTCCATCTCGCGCACGGTCCATTTCAGCGCCACCACCGCCTTCTTCGGATCGGTGACCACCGGCGTCAAAAGGTGCGGGATGCCGTCATAGACCGAGAGTTCCAGCATTTTCGGATCGATCATGATCAGCCGGCAATCCTGCGGCGTCAGCCGGTAGAGCAGCGACAGGATCATGGTGTTGATGGCGACCGATTTGCCCGAGCCGGTGGTGCCGGCGACCAGCACGTGCGGCATCTTGGCGATGTCGACGATGACCGCCTCGCCATTGATGGTCTTGCCCAGCGCCAGCGCCAGCTTGGCCTTGGTCGTCTCGAAGTCACGGCTGGCCAGGATTTCCCGGAGATAGACGGTTTCGCGCTTGGCGTTCGGCAGTTCGATGCCGATGGCATTGCGGCCGGGCACCACGGCGACGCGGCAGGCGATCGCGCTCATCGAGCGCGCAATGTCGTCGGACAGGCCGATGACGCGCGACGATTTGATGCCGGGCGCCGGTTCGAGCTCGTAGAGGGTGACCACCGGACCGGGGCGGACGGCGATGATCTCGCCCTTGACGCCGAAATCCTCCAGCACGCCTTCGAGCAGCCGCGCGTTCTGCTCCAGCGCGTCCTTGGACAGGCTGGCATCGCGCACCACGTTCTTCGGCTCGGACAGGAAATGCAGCGACGGCATCTCGAACTTTTCCGAGCCGATCAGCGATGTCTGCGCCTCGCGCTGGACGCGGGCGCCAGGAGCCGGACGCGGTGCCGGCGCCTCGACGCGGGTGGCGGCGTCGGAGCGGAATTGCTGGACCCGGGCGGTCGGCGCCGCGCGCCGCTGGCTAGCGGGCTCGAAATCCAGGTCGTCATCGGCTTCGAACACATCGGCATCGTCGGGGTCGAGCGAGGCGCTGCGGTCATTGACCATGGCGGCGAAGAATTCCGGCTCGACGCGGGCGCGGCCGTCCTGGCTCATCCGCGATTCGGCGAACTCAGCCGACTCCACGCGTTCGGCGGCGCGCCGCCAGGCCGTGGAGCGCTGCTCCATCTCCGGCTCGAACTCGTCCCGTTCCTGCCTGCGGCGCACGGCGCGGCGGTGCATCCAGGCGCGCAATGACAGCCACCAGTGGGTGATGGCGCCAAGCGCCAGAATGCCTTCGTCGCCCTCGTCCTCGTCATTGTCGAACAAAAGGTCGTCCTCGCGCGGATCCGCGGCCGGTTCGTCCTCCATGACGGCGAAGCCGTTCTTGCGTCCGATCAGCGCCGAACCATGGGCGAAGAGCCACAGCGCCGGTGCCGCCAGCAAGATGGCGATGATGCTGGCGACCAGCCCGGTCGGATAGCCGCCGATGACAACACCGGGGATCTTCAGCACCATGTCGCCGAACACGCCGCCGAGGCCGGTCGGCAGCGGCCAGGTCTTCGGCGGCACCACGCAGCCGGCCATGGCAGCGGCCAGCAGGGCAAAGCCGAACCAGGACAAGCCACGCTTGGGCAGCCTGTCGACGCCGCGCGCCGAAAACAGCAGGAATCCCCAGATGACAGCCGGCACCAGCGCCGCGACGGCGGCGAGGCCGAAAAACTGCATGGCAAGGTCGGAGAACACCGCGCCGGCATAGCCCATGGCGTTGGTGACGGTGTTGTTTGTCGCGTGCGAGAAACTCGGATCGGCGACGTTCCAGGTGGCAAGGCTGGCGACGCCGAAGGCGACCAGCGCGAACAGTCCCGCGCCGACCAGCCGGCCGACCTGACGCCGCGCGAACGCCTGCATGCCGTGCCCCATATCGGTCAGCGCGAGCGGTGCTGAAGCCCCTGAACGCATGCTCTTCCCCGTCTGTCATTGCCTCGCGCGGGTGCATGGCGCACTCCGGCAGATTCGGATGTCAGACTATCGGTGGGAAGGTTAAGGGCGCATTAACCATGGCCTTTTGCCGGTGCCTCCTCCCAGAAAGAAAGATGGCGGGCCGCGAAGCCCGCCATCTTTTATGGCAACGACGAAACGATCAGGCCCGTCCGGACCCGATCTTGCGCAATCACTTGTGACCGGCATACATCATCAGGTTGGCGCAGAATTCGGCGTGAGGCTTGCTCATCGCCGCGTCCTGGCATTCCTTCATCATCATGTCCTGCTTGTCCTTGGCCGTCGAAGCCCAGGCCGCCTTGAAATCCGCCTCGGACTTCATGGTCTTCATGCCAGTATCGGTGAAGAACGGCGCCATGTTGTCAGGCTCGTCAAGGGCGCCTGCCAACGCAACGCCGCTGACCATGGAAAGAGCGAGTGCCCCGAGGAAGATGTTCTTGAGTTTCATGAGATGGTTCCTTCCCTGTCGTTTTGTACGAGCGTCAGAACGACGATCGTTCTCAAAGTACGGGGCAAGGGCGGTCGATGTTTCTTCAGAAATCTTCTTCACGCGAACGTGATTGCACGAACCAGGGCTTGGCCGGAACGTTTTGCCAAAAAAAGAGGCCCGGATGCGATCCGGGCCTCAATGCGTGAACTCCTTTCGGGAGCGTCACGACGGGATCTCTTGAAGCAATTCCGGGAAAAGCGTGCAGCGGCTTTCCGTTCGGAATTGTCTGAAGTCAGACAGGGCCGGCGGGAGGAGGGTTCCGCCGGCCCCGTTGGCTAAGCTGGCCTCACGGCACCACTTCGCCATGCTGAGAGATGTCGAGGCCTTCGACCTCTTCCTGCGTCGTCGGACGCAGACCGACCAGTGCCTTGACGATGTAGAGGATCACGAAGGTGGCAATCGCCGTCCAGATGATGGTCACCGCGACGCCGTAGATCTGCTTGCCGAGCGAAGCGCCCGACGACAGGCTGTTGATCGCCGGATCGGCCAGCACGCCGGTGAGCAGAGCGCCGATGACACCACCTACGCCGTGCACGCCGAAGGCATCGAGCGAGTCGTCATAGCCGAACATGTGCTTCACCTTGACCGCCGAGAGGTAGCAGACGACGCCGGCGACGATGCCGACGATGAAGGCGCCGGTCGGGTTGACGAAGCCGGAAGCCGGGGTCACCGCGACCAGGCCGGCAACGGCGCCCGAGATGATACCGAGCACGGAGGGCTTCTTGGCGACGATCCATTCGGCGAACATCCAGGCCAGCGCCGCGGCTGCGGTGGCAACCTGGGTGTTGAGCATGGCAGCGCCGGCGAGGCCGTCGGCCGCGAGCTCCGAACCGGCGTTGAAGCCGAACCAGCCGACCCACAGCAGCGAAGCGCCGATCACCGAATAGACCAGGTTGTGCGGCGCCATGTTGGTGGTGCCGTAGCCTTCGCGCTTACCAAGCACGAGTGCGCAGACGAGACCGGCGACACCGGCGTTGATGTGGACGACCGTGCCACCGGCGAAGTCGAGCACGCCGGCCGTGCCGAGGAAGCCGCCACCCCAGACCCAATGCGCGATCGGCACGTAGACGACGAGCAGCCACAGCGCCATGAAGATCAGCAGCGCCGAGAATTTGAAGCGTTCGGCGAAGGCGCCGGCAATCAGCGCCGGGGTGATGATGGCGAAGGTCATCTGGAACATCGAGAAGACGAATTCAGGAATGTTCGCGACGCCCGGCAGCCACAGCGAGGCAGTGGTGATGCCGTGATGGAAGAATTTCGAGGTGCCGCCGAGATAGCTGTTCATGCCGCCGCCGTCGGAGAAGGCCAGCGAGTAGCCGAACATGAACCACAGCACCGTCACCAGGCAGGTTATGGCAAAGCTCTGCATGACGGTGGCCAGCACGTTCTTCTTGCGCACCATGCCGCCGTAGAACAGCGCCAGGCCCGGGATGGTCATCATCAGCACGAGGGCCGTCGAGGTCAGCATCCAGGCGGTGTTGCCGGTATCGAGCACCGGGGTGGGAGCGGCAGCCGGTGCGGCCGCCGCGGCGGCGGGGGCCGCTTCCTGTGCGAAGGCGGCAACCGTGCCCAATGCTGCGAGAGCGAGCGAACCCAAAAGGGCGGCGCGTCCCGTCGTCTTCAAGGTGGAAGGAATATTCATTGAACTCTCCATTGGAATACGTTTTCGCCGCTCAGAGCGCGTCGGTGTCTGTTTCGCCGGTGCGGATGCGCACCGCCTGGTCGATGCCGAAAACGAAGATCTTGCCATCGCCGATCTGGCCGGTCTTGGCCGCCGCGGTGATGGCTTCGACGGCCTTGTCGACCATGTCGGCGCTGACCGCGACCTCGATCTTGATCTTCGGCAGGAAGCTGACCGCGTATTCCGCCCCACGATAGATTTCCGTATGTCCCTTCTGACGCCCGTAGCCTTTGACTTCGGTGACGGTCAGGCCCTGGATGCCGACGGCGGTAAGCGCTTCGCGTACCTCGTCGAGCTTGAACGGCTTGATGATTGCCATCACGATTTTCATAAGGTTTCACCCTTTGCTGTTGCGGTCCCCCGCGTTTGCACGACTGCACCGATCCCAAGGAGAGCCGGAGAGTGCCCTCGTGGATTCAAGCTCCGTGCCAGTTGCCGAAGCAGTGTATTAACCTGTTGTAAACAAAGGGATTGGGGCGATCGGAGGCAGACGGTGCCAGCATCTGCGGCACGGCGTGTGCTCAAAAATTATGCAATTTTTCGATTTTGCCTATTTTACCGGCTTTGGCAGCGTGATCCCGAAAGTGGGTCCTGGTTTTCGGAAAAGATCATGCTCAAACAACAAGCTGCCGTCAGGGTGCTCAACGCCTGAGCCGGATCAACCCTTCCTGGGCCATCGAGGCGATCAGCGTGCCGTCGCGTGCATAGAGGGTGCCGCGGCTGAAGCCGCGCGATCCCGAGCTTGACGGGCTGTCCTGGGCGTAGAGCAGCCAGCCGTCGAGCGCATGCGGCCGGTGAAACCACATCGAGTGGTCGAGGCTCGCCGCCTGGATGTCGGGGTCGAAAAGACCGCGCCCATGCGCGAAGGTCGACGTGTCGAGCAGCGTCATGTCGGAAAGGTAGGCGAGCAGCACAGATTGCAGCGCGCGGTCGTCGGGAACCGGCCCGGCTAGGCGGATCCAGACATTCTGCCGGGGCGGCAGCTTGTCGCGGCTTTCATAGTGCTGGAGATTGACCGGACGCAGCTCCAGCGGCCGCTCCCGTGCCCAGAAGCGGCGCACCGCCTCGGGTACACGTTCGGCCTTCTCGAGCAGCTGCCGCTGCGTCTGCAGCCCTTCCGGCGGCGGCACGTCGTCGGGCAGGGCGAACTGGTGCTCGAGCCCCTTCTCGTCGACCTGGAACGAGGCTTCCAGCGAAAAGATCGCTTGCCCGTGCTGGATCGCCAGCACGCGGCGGGTGGTGAACGAGCCGCCGTCGCGGATGCGGTCGACCTCGTAGATGATCGGCACCTTGATATCGCCCGGCCGCATGAAATAGCCGTGCAGCGAATGCACGTAGCGATCGGGCTCGACGGTCCGCTGCGCCGCCACCAGGGCCTGGGCGATCGTCTGGCCGCCGAATACGCGCTGCCATTCCACCTGGGGGCTGCGACCACGATACAGATTGTGTTCCAGCCGCTCGAGGTCGAGAATGTCGAGAAGCTCGTCCATGGCCGCCGTCATGTTTCGTGACCTCACACCGAATGCTATGGCGGGTTTCCGACAGGAAGGACGAGCCGTCAAGGGCGGATGCCCGGCCGGCGCGCAAGGAGCGAAGATGATGCAACCCAGGACGGATGCGAACACCAGGTCCGGGCTCGATGTCCTGGTCGCCGGCGCCGGCTATGTCGGGCTTGCCGCCGCCGTGTCGCTGAAGCAGGCGCGCCCGAGCCTTGCCGTTGCGCTGGTCGACGCCGCGCCCGCTGGATCCTGGCAAAAGGATGGCCGTGCTTCGGCCATTGCCGCTGCCGCCTGCCGCATGCTCGACCAGCTCGGCGTGTGGGCCGAGATCGCGCCACGGGCCCAGGCGATCACCGAGATGATCATCACCGATTCGCGCAGCTCCGATCCGGTGCGTCCGGTCTTCCTGACCTTCGACGGCGAGGTGGCGCCGGGTGAGCCGTTTGCGCATATGGTGGCCAACAAGGTGCTGAACGGTGCCTTGCGCCGCAGTGCGGAGGAACTCGGCATCGACATCATCGAAGGTGTCGCCGTGCAGGGCTTCGAAACCAACGGTGCCGGCATATCGGTGCATCTTGCCGACGGCGCGGCGCTGAAGGCTCGGCTGCTGGTTGCCGCCGATGGCGTCAACTCGAAGCTGCGCGACATGGCCGGCATCAAGACGGTGAAATGGGAATACGGCCAGTCCGGCATTGTCTGTACGGTGGCGCATGAACGCCCGCACAACGGCCGCGCCGAAGAGCACTTCCTGCCGGCCGGCCCGTTCGCCACCTTGCCGCTCAAGCCGGACGACGACGGCACCAACCGCTCGTCGATCGTCTGGGTCGAGCGCACGCAGGATGCCGACAGGCTGGTTGCCGGCGACGATCTCGTCTTCGAGCATGAACTCGAGCAGCGCTTCGGCCTCAAGCTTGGCGAGATCCGCGTTGCCGACAAGCCACGCGCCTGGCCGCTCGGCCTGACCCTTGCACGCGCCTTCGTCGCGCCGCGCATCGCGCTCGCCGGCGACGCCGCCCATGGCATCCACCCGATTGCCGGCCAGGGCCTCAATCTCGGCTTCAAGGATGTCGCCGCCCTGGCCGAGGTGATTGTCGAGGCCGACCGGCTCGGCCAGGACATCGGCGCGCTCGACGTGCTCGAGCGCTACCAGCAATGGCGCCGCTTCGACACCGTGCAGATGGGCATCACCACGGACGTGCTGAACCGGCTGTTTTCCAACGACATCGGTCCGCTGCGCACCGTCCGCGACATCGGCCTCGGTCTGGTCGAACGGATGCCGCGGCTGAAGGAGTTCTTCATCCGCCAGGCGTCGGGCCTGTCCGGCGGTACGCCTCGCCTCCTGAAAGGCGAGGCGATCTGATCGCCCGCCTATGATCCCGGTATGTCGTAGACCGCCCTGACCTCGACGGTGCCGATTTCGGACAGCGGAATGCCGGCGGCAATGTCCAGCGCCTCGTCGAGATTGTCAGCCTCGATCATGACGAAGCCGAGCAGTTGCTCCTTGGTTTCGGCGAAGGGGCCATCGGTGACCAGCCGCTTGCCCTTGCGCCGACGCACGGTCTTCGAGGTTTTGACCGATTGCAGCGCCTGCGCGATGATCAACACGCCTCGCTGCTCCAGCGACCTGTCATAGGCCAGCGAATCGGCATCGAGCTTGGCCGATCCCTCGGCGGTCAGTGCGTAGAGGTCTTTTTCCTCGCCATAGACCAGGCAAACATACTGCATCTCTATCTCCCTTGTTGTGACGAACCATAGGTTGAGGCGATCAAGGTGTCAGCCGGGGCGCCGCCCGCCGCATGGTCGAGAAGGCATGCCGCGATCCCGATGATGGCGACCGCCGCCAGCAGCCGGCCAAGGCCGGACGGGGGCGGATGCAGCCAGAAGTCTTCTCGTCGCCCGGCCTTGCGACCCGGGCTCTTCCACAGCGCGAAAAACAGACTGTCCATGTGAACCTCCATGCGGCCACCAGGCTGTGGCCGCCCGCAGGACGGTCGGGCTGGATGCAAGTCGACATTCTTGCACGCGCATTTTTCAGAAAAAGATTTCGGCGCCGACGCCGATGTCGCGGTTTCCGCGGGAACGGCGCGGTGGCCTTCCCGCGCGCCCGCGCTATAGTTGGGAGGAACGCTGGCGCCGGGCCGGCGCAATCGAGGCCAAGGAGGAATTCATGGACCGCACCGCAAACGCCGTCTGGAAAGGCAATCTGAAAGAGGGCAAAGGCACGCTCGACAGCCAGAGCGGGACCCTGAAGGGCACCCCCTATTCGTTCAAGGCCCGCTTCGAGGACGAGAGCGGCAAATCCGGCACCAATCCGGAAGAGCTGATCGCGGCGGCCCATGCCGGCTGCTTTGCCATGCAGTTCTCTCATTTCCTGGCCGAGAACGGCACGCCTGCCGCCGAGCTCGACGCCAAGGCTGTGGTGACGCTGGTCCCAGGCACGGGAATCACCGGCAGCGCCCTCACGGTGGTCGGCAAGGTTCCGGGCATCGATGCGGCGAAATTCAAGGAGCTGGCCGAGAAGGCCAAAGCCGAATGCCCGGTCTCCAAGGCACTCGGCGCCATCAAGGTATCGCTCGACGCCAGGCTCGGCTGAGGACGCGCATTCCATGCGAGATCCGGCGCGTATGAACGGCACGCGCCGGGTATCCTGAAGAGAGGGAGACTAGGCGCCCAGCGAGTCGAGCCGGGCGCGAAGTGCGGCGACTTCCTGCTCCAGCGCCTCCAATCTGGCTTCCAGGTCGGAGTGGGGCGTGGCTGACGCACTCCGTTGCGCCGAGAGGGCTGCAACGTCCACCGGTCCAGCGAGGAGATGCACGTAGCGGTCCTCACGCTGGCCTGGCCCGCGCGGGATTTCCTGGATCAGCGGCGGCCGGCGGCCAATCAGCATGTCGAGTTCGGCGCGCAGGTCTTCGATCGACGAAAACCGCGCCATGCGCTCAGCTCGCGCCAGGAGCTCATGCGCCGTCTGCGGTCCGCGCAACAGCAGCAGGCCGAGCAAGGCGGTCTGCGGCGTGGTCAGCGAGAAGCGCTGCGCCATCTGATGCTCATAGCGCTCCACGCGCGAGCCGAACATCTGTCGCACCAGCCCCTTCTGCTCGAGCAGCTTCAGGGCCCGGTGCACCTCTGTCTGTTCCAGCGCCATCACCGGCTCGCGTGCCGTCTTCTGGTTGGCGGCGGCAAGTGCTGCATTCAGCGTCAGCGGGTAGACATCAGGCGTCAGTTCCTTCTTCTCGATCAGGCAGCCGAGCACGCGCGCTTCGACGGGAGAAAGAACGGGCAATTCGGTATCTGTCATAACGATCGGCTCGCTATACCCGCCGCTCGACCATCATCTTCTTGATCTCGGCGATCGCCTTGGCCGGGTTGAGGCCCTTGGGGCAGGTCTGCGCGCAGTTCATGATGGTGTGGCAGCGATAGAGCCGGAAAGGGTCTTCCAGATTGTCGAGCCGTTCGCCCTTGGCCTCGTCGCGGGAATCGATCAGCCAGCGATAGGCCTGCAGCAGGGTTGCCGGGCCGAGATAACGGTCGCCGTTCCACCAGTAGCTCGGGCACGAGGTCGAGCAGCAGGCGCACAGGATGCATTCGTAGAGCCCGTCGAGCTTCTCTCGGTCCTCATGGCTCTGCAGCCATTCCTTGGCCGGCTCCGGCGACACCGTCTTCAGCCACGGCTCGATCGAGGCGTGCTGGGCGTAGAAATTGGTGAGGTCCGGCACCAGGTCCTTGACCACCTGCATATGCGGCAGCGGGTAGACTTTTACGGCGCCGGAAATGTCGTCGCAGCCCTTGGTGCAGGCGAGCGTGTTGGAGCCGTCGATGTTCATGGCGCAGGAACCGCAAATGCCTTCGCGGCAGGAACGGCGCAAGGTCAGTGTCGGGTCGATCTTGTTCTTGATCCAGAGCAGCGCGTCGAGCACCATCGGCCCGCAATCGTCCATGTCGACGAAATAGGTGTCGATGCGCGGGTTCTCGTCATCGTCCGGCGACCAGCGATAGATGCGGTACTCGCGCAAATTGGTGGCGCCCTCCGGCTTCGGCCAGGTCTTGCCCTGCTTGATCTGCGAATTCTTGGGGAGCGTCAGTTCGACCATTACCTGCGGTCCTTTCGGATGACGAGCTTCAGCCCGGACCAGATTTCATTCACGGCGGCGACCTTGACGTCGACAAGGTCGAGCTTCAGCGCCTCGGCGCGAACGACACCCTCGGTGACGTCGGTCGGCACTTTCGATGCCTTCTTCGGCCAGGAGACCCAGACCATGCCGTCGCGCTTGATAGCCGCCTCGACATCGACCAGGCGGTCCTCGATCTCGGCACGCTGCCGGGCGAAGGCATGAACGGCATCGTATTTCTGGCGAATACCCGAAATCTCCGACCAGTCCGGCAGTCTGTCGACCTGAGCGAAGTCGACGGCGTCGGCGAGATCGTCGAGGTCGTGGGGCAGCGCGATGAAGGCTGCGGTCATGCCGTCCTTCAGGCCGAGCTTGGCCGGAAGGGGCGTGCCGGAATATCCAGAGGCCGCCAGCGCCATCGTCAGTACACCCTGGCCTTCGGCGCGATCTTGGCCGGGTTGATACCGCCGTCGGCTTCCTTGAGCAGCAGTTCGGTGTGCACCGGCCGATAGCTGAGCGTCACCTTGCCGGCCTCGTTGAGCCGGGCCAGCGTGTGCTTGCGCCAGGTCTTGTCGTCGCGCGCCGAAAAATCTTCCCGCGCATGCGCGCCACGGCTCTCCTTGCGCGCCGCGGCGCCATGGACGGTGGTGATGGCGTTGGCCATCAGGTTTTCCAGCTCCAGCGTCTCGACCAGGTCCGAATTCCAGATCATCGAGCGGTCGAACACCTTGATGTCCTCGAGCTCGGTCCAGATCTGCGAAATGCGCTTGCAGCCGCTGTCTAGCGATTCCTGGGTGCGGAACACCGCCGCGTCTTCCTGCATCGCCTTCTGCATCTTCTCGCGCAACACGGCGGTCGGCGTCGAGCCATTGGCGTGGCGCAGCCGGTCGAAACGATCCATGATCTTCTCGACCGAGGCCTCGTTGGGCGAAGGGATCGCGGCGTTGCGGTCAATCACCTGGCCGGCCCTGATCGCCGCCGCGCGGCCGAACACGACCAGATCGATCAGCGAGTTCGAGCCAAGCCGGTTGGCGCCGTGCACGGAGGCGCAGCCGGCCTCGCCGACAGCCATCAGCCCGGGCGACACCTGGTCCGGGCTCTTGGCGGTGGGATTGAGCACTTCGCCCCAGTAGTTGGTCGGCACGCCGCCCATATTGTAGTGCACCGTCGGCAGAACCGGGATCGGCTCTTTGGTCAGGTCGACGCCGGCGAAGATCTTGGCCGATTCCGAAATGCCGGGCAGCCGCTCATGCAGGACGGCCGGGTCGAGATGGTCGAGATGCAGGAAGATGTGGTCCTTCTTCGGGCCGACGCCGCGGCCTTCGCGGATTTCCAGCGTCATGCAGCGCGACACCACATCGCGCGAGGCAAGGTCCTTGGCCGACGGCGCATAGCGCTCCATGAAGCGCTCGCCCTCGGAGTTGACGAGATAGCCGCCCTCGCCGCGCGCGCCCTCGGTGATCAGGCAGCCGGCGCCGTAGATGCCTGTCGGATGGAACTGCACGAATTCCATGTCCTGCAGCGGCAGGCCGGCGCGTGAGGCCATGCCGCCGCCATCGCCGGTGCAGGTGTGCGCCGACGTGGCCGAGAAATAGGCGCGGCCATAGCCGCCCGTCGCCAGCACCACCATCTTGGCCGAGAAGCGGTGGATGGTGCCGTCGTCGAGGTTCCAGGCGACGACGCCGGTGCAGGTGCCGTCCGGCTCCATGATCAGGTCGAGCGCGAAATACTCGATGAAGAACTGCGCGTTGTTCTTCAGCGACTGGCCGTAGAGCGTGTGCAGCATGGCATGGCCGGTACGGTCGGCGGCGGCGCATGTGCGCTGCACCGGCGGGCCTTCGCCGAAATTCATCATCATGCCGCCGAACGGCCGCTGATAGATCTTGCCCTCTTCGGTGCGCGAGAACGGCACGCCGTAATGTTCGAGTTCGTAGACGGCGGCGGGCGCCTGCTGGACCATGTATTCCTGCGCGTCGATGTCGCCCAGCCAGTCCGAACCCTTGACGGTGTCGAAAAGATGCCATTGCCAGTTGTCGGGGCCCATATTGGCAAGCGACGCGGCAATGCCGCCCTGCGCCGCCACCGTGTGCGAGCGGGTCGGGAACACCTTGGTGATGCAGGCGGTGCGCAGGCCCTGTTCGGCCATGCCGAGCGTGGCGCGCAGGCCGGCGCCGCCGGCGCCGACGACCACCACGTCGAATTTGTGGTCGACATAGGTGTAGGCCGATGCCGTGTTGGCGGTTTTCGCGTCCTTGGCCAACTCAGCCTCCGAATGCCAGCTTGAGCAGGGCGAAGATCGAGGCGACGCCGACCGCTATGGTGAAAAATGTATTGAGCGCGATCAGCGCCAGCTTCATGCCCTCGCCGTGCAGGTAGTCCTCGATGATCACCTGCATGCCGAGCCGCATATGGTAGAGCCCGGAGACCAGCACCAGGGTCATCACCAGCGCCACGAACGGATTGGCAAGCGCTGCCCGCACCTCGGTATAGCCAGCGCCGTTCAGCGCGATCAGGAACCCGACGAAGAACAGCGTCAGCGGAATGTTGGCGATTGCCGTGAGGCGCTGGCGCCAGAAATGCTGCGTGCCCTCGCGGGCCGAGCCGAGGCCGCGGACTTTCGCTAGCGGCGTGCGCATGTCGATGTTTTTGCCGGCCATGATCAGGCTCCCCGCGCCATGTATCCGACGATCCAGATCAGCAGCGTGAGCAGGATCGAGCCGGCCAGCGTCGCCCAGGCGATCTTGGAGGCCGTGTGCTTCTCGAGGCCGGCGCCGGTATCCCACACCAGATGGCGGATGCCGCCCAGCATGTGATGCATCAGCGCCCAGGTGTAACCGAACAGGATGAGCCGGCCGAGCCAGCTGCCGAAAGCCCAGTTGACCCAGTCGAACGTCGCCTGCGAGCTTGCCGCCGCCATCAACCAGACGGCGACCAGCAGAGTGCCGAAATAGAGCGCCCCACCGGTGATGCGATGAATGATCGACATCGTCATGGTGATCGGCGGCCGGTACACCGACAGGTGCGGCGAAAGCGGCCGTTCACGTCTGGCAAATTCGCGGGTGGCTGGTGATTTGCTCATGGCTCCCCCAGTTCGGCGTCTCTGGAGCCTCAGGTTGGAATGCGGCATTGCCGCTTCCGGTTGCGACTTCGGACAGCCGGTTTCTAATGCTCTTTTTGCACCGCGTCAAAGCCAGAAAACCGTTTCGAAAACGTAATTTAGTATGACTAAAGACGAGGCTCGAGCTTCAATCGATTAAGGGTTGGCGGCGCCAAGCCGGCGCATTGTCGCTGCAGTGCACCATATGAATGGCGAAGCCGTTTCGGCTCAGCGCTTGCAGGTCACGGGCGTCGAGCCAGCCTTCATGACCAGCGCTTCGCGGCCGTCGATCACAATCGCGTCATGCGCCTGCTCGTAACGGCTGTTCTGATTGGCCGGCGAGGCCTGCAGATCCTCGCTGGCGCCGTCCGGACCGAGAACATGCAAGGAGGTGCCGAGATTCTCGATGGTCATCCTGCCGCCATCGGCACAGTTGTAGGTCGCGGTGCGCGGCTGTGGCGTGGTCACGTCGGTGACGGTGCCACCCGCCGAAGCGGCAGGCGAAAGCGAAGCCGACGTGGCGACCTTGTTGCCGGCCTTCGGCTCATTGTTCTGCGGCACGCAGCCGACGGCGATCAGGAGCAGCGAAAGGGCAAGCGTCACCCGAAATGTCCGGCGTAACGCCATATTGCTGTCCTCCCATGCGGCAAGCTAACCGCGATACCTTGCCAAGATCAAGATCGCCCGGCGACGGCCGCGATGGTGCGGTCAAGCATGGCCGAATGATGGCCGCCCGTTTTCCCCCAGTCTGAAATTAACCATGTTTGACGAGACCTGGCCGGGAAGCGCGCCAGGCTCTTAACAAAGGTTAAGAAAAGGTTAATTTCTGATTCGAGGAGGCGTGTATGTCGCCAAAAGGTGCGCCCAGCGGTTTTGGGACAACGGCATGCACCCAACCAAGGACTGAAAGCGCGCGTCGCGCTTCGGCCTCTAACATGGAGGACGCCATGCGTTCGAACTCGGGCAGATCGCGCCTAGCGGCGCTCATTGTGGCGGCTTCGGTCGTCGGCCAGGCGGCGCCCGCGCTCGCCGGGGCACGTCATCAGGATCGCGTCTACGCCGATTCCTTCGGCAATCTCGTCATCGACAGCGCCGCCGGCTACAAGCGCATCCTGGTCGGCGAGGGCAGGCTCGCCAAGCAGCTGTCGGACTATACCAGCGCTGGCCAGCCCAAGGTGATCTATGAGAACGAGTCCGACGAGATCAGCGGCTACAGGGATTGCTACCGGCCGCCGGTGTTCGTGAAGGGCCGCAGCTACATGTACGGCCTCTCCGACGGCGAGATGCCGGAACTCAGCCCCTGCCGCTAGGAGCATGGTCCCGAAAAGTGGGAACCGGTTTACGGAAAAGATCTTGCCCGAACGGGAAGACAGGGCGAGCCAGGATCAGATCCGGCCGGGATCGGCTCTGATGCTGGTTGCGGCCGACTGGCCGTTGACCGGTCCGGCGGAGACGCGCACGCAATCGCGGCCGGCGTTCTTCGCCTGGTAGAGTGCCTGGTCCGCACGCCGCATCAGGTCGGCAAAGTCTTCGCTGGGATGAAGTTCGGCAACGCCGAAGCTCGCGGTGCAGCGGTTGTCAACCGGCAGTCCGTCGATTGGAAGCGCGCCGAAAGCACTGCGTGCGCCCTCGGCGAACAGCCGCGCGGCGGCAAGGTTGGTTCCCGGCAGGATGATGGCGAACTCCTCGCCGCCGATGCGGCCGGCGACATGGTGGCTGGCGGCGGCCTCGCGCAGGAAGCTGGCGAAGGTCTCGATCACCCGATCGCCGGACGCATGGCCAAAACTGTCGTTGACACTCTTGAAATGATCTAGATCGGCAATGACCAGGGCGACCGGCACGCCTTGCCGCGCCGCGTCAAGCACCGCCAGCTCGGCGTGGCGGGTGAAGCCACCGCGGTTGAGCAGACGCGAAAGCGTATCCGTCTCGGACTTCGATGTCGCTTCGGTGAGCACGTCGCGAACCAGGATGGCCAGCATCAGCAGCGCCAGCGCCAGGCCGAAGACGGTGCCGAGCGACTGCGATACCAGCGCATAGCTGCTTTGCACATAGGCCTGCGGGTTTTCGCCCCAGCCGCCGAGAGCATGCGCGATGAACGGCTTCGAGGCAAACTGCAGGCCGCTGGCCGCCAGCACGGCCATCAGTATGCGGTCGAGCCGGCCGCGCCTTTGCCTGGACGACCAGACGATGGCGAGCCCGACGAACTGCATGACGGCATAGGGAAGCTGGTAGGCCATCATGCGGGCCAGCGACTGGCGCGGCAAGTCCTGCACGAAGTAGACCGCGACCGTCGTGGCGAACAGGAAGAACAGCATCGGCGGCCACGGTGGCGCCACGTCGTATTTGCGGGCAAGCCCGCCATTGAAGGCGATGGTGGCGCCAAGGAAGACCGCGAAGGCTGCAACGACCGCCGGGCGCGCATTGGCGAAGGCGGGGATGCTGAACTCGACGGCGAAATAGGCCATGCCCAGGAGATAGCCGAAGGCCAGCCAGCGCGCCGGCGCGCGGCCGACATCATGGAACGCGACCGCCATGAAGGACGCTGCCAGCAGGCCGGCGACCGACAGATTGATCAACAGGATGAAGTTAGCGCCACTCATGTCTTTTCGCACACCGTACGTCACCTAAACATCGACGGGCGAAAAAGACGTTAACGCCGGCCCGACCGTGCAGGCTCAGCCGGTCTTGAGCGGCTCCGACACGCAGGCCGTTTCCGGCCGCTGGTAGGACAGGCGCACGCTGTCGCGGCCGTTCTTCTTGGCCTTGTAGAGCGCTTCGTCGGCACGACGCATCAGCGGCCCCAGTGCCTCGTCGCCGCTGCGGGCGGCCACGCCGAAGCTGGCGGTCACCCGCGTGCCAGGCGGAAGCCCGTCGACGCTGCCGGACGAATAGAGCGTGCGCACGGCCTCGGCGAACAGCCGCGCGGCGGCGAGATCGCTCAACGGCAGGAGCACGGCGAACTCCTCGCCGCCAATGCGACCGGCTGCGCCGCGCGCGCCGGTGGCCGATCGAAGCTTGGCGGCGAAATCGGCGATCACCCGGTCACCCGCCGGATGGCCGTGCAGATCGTTGAGCGCCTTGAAATGGTCAAGGTCGGCCAGCACCAGGGCGGCTGGAACCTTGGCCGCGGCGCAGCGCTGCAGGAGGAGCCCCGCCCGCTCCTCGAAACCGCGCCGGTTGAGCAGACCGGACAGCGGGTCGGTGTTGGTCTCGACCTTCAGTGCCTTCATGACGTCGAGCGCGGCGGCCGTGAACAGGGAAAGCGCGATCAGCAGCGACAACAGCGCGTGCGACAGCAGCGCCGTCGTCCAGTAGGACGAGGCATAGAGATCGTCATAGTTCGCGAAAGGTCCGTGCGCGATGATGACGGCCAGCGTGCGCACAAGGAAGTTCAGCCCGGCAAGCAACGCCAGCACGAACAGGATCTTTTCCGTCGGCCCATTGCCGCGCACCGTGCGCAATTCGGCGGCGGCCAGCAGGCTGATGCCGCCGAGTGCGAAATTGACGGCAAGGATCCGCCATGTGAGGTCCGGCTGGACGAACAGGAACCAGCAGAAAACGGCCATACCGCCGCCCGCCAGCACGCCGATGCCGACATAGGGCACGCGCCGGCCATAACGCGCCACGACGGCGCCGCAGAGACAGGATCCGGCAAGGCAGAAACATAGATTGGAGAGCAGCTTGGACGGCGCCAAGCCAATGGGCAGCGTGAAGTGCTGGAACAGGAAACCGCCCGCCGCGAGCGTGTAGCTCGCCGCCAGCACTGCCAGATAGGGGCGATGGCGCTGATGGAACCACAGCACGAGGAACGCGGCGCCGAGCGCCAACGCTATCGTCGGGTTGAGCAGCGCTATGAGCAGACCCGTGTCCAAACGACTGTGATTTCCCCGCCTACGTAGGGAAGACGTTACCGCGGAAGCCCCAACAAGCGGTTAAGTGCAGGCCAATGGATGGGCTAGACCAAGCCGAAATCGCCATAAAAACTCAGCAACGCCGTGTCGGGCGAAAGAAAACCCCGAACCGCCTGGCGGTTCGGGGTTTGGCAGGCGCATCGACTATGCGGATCCGCTCTTATTTCCAGTCGCGAATGTCGACGAAGTGACCGGCGATCGCCGCCGCCGCCGCCATCGCCGGCGACACCAGATGGGTGCGGCCCTTGAAGCCTTGCCGGCCCTCGAAATTGCGGTTCGAGGTCGAGGCGCAGCGTTCATGCGGCTTCAGCCGGTCGTCGTTCATGGCCAGGCACATCGAGCAGCCCGGCTCGCGCCAGTCGAACCCGGCGGCGCGGAAGATCTTGTCGAGGCCTTCGGCTTCCGCCTGTTCCTTGACCAGTCCGGAACCCGGCACGATCATCGCATCGACATGCGGGCTGACCGTCTTGCCTTCGACCACCTTGGCGACGGCGCGCAAGTCTTCGATGCGGCCGTTGGTGCAGGAGCCGATGAAGACGCGGTCGAGCGAGATATCGGTGATCTTGGTGCCGGGCGTCAGGCCCATATAGTCCAGCGCGCGCTGCTTGGACGTGCGCTTGTTTTCATCGGTGATATCGTCCGGGTTCGGCACGATGCCTTGCACGGACACGACATCCTCGGGCGATGAGCCCCAGGATACGATCGGCGGCAGCTTGGCCGCGTCGAGCACGACCACCTTGTCGAAATGCGCGCCCTCGTCCGACTGCAGCGTCTTCCAGTATTCGAGTGCTGCATCCCAGGCCGCGCCCTTGGGCGCACGCGGCTTGTCCTTGACATAGGCGAAGGTCGTTTCGTCGGCGGCGATCAGGCCGGCGCGCGCGCCACCTTCGATCGACATGTTGCAGATCGTCATGCGGCCTTCCATCGACAGCGCGCGGATCGCCTCGCCGGCATATTCGATGACGTAGCCGGTGCCGCCGGCGGTGCCGATCTCGCCGATGATGGCCAGGATGATGTCCTTGGCGGTGACGCCTTCCGGCAGCTGGCCATCGACACGCACCAGCATGTTCTTGGCCTTGCGCTGGATCAGCGTCTGCGTCGCCAGCACATGCTCGACTTCCGATGTGCCGATGCCGTGCGCCAGCGCGCCGAAAGCGCCGTGCGTCGAGGTGTGGCTGTCGCCGCAGACGATGGTCATGCCGGGCAGCGTGAAGCCCTGCTCCGGTCCGATGATGTGGACGATGCCCTGGCGGATATCGTTTTCGGAATAGTATTCGACGCCAAAATCCTTGGCGTTCCTGGCCAGCGCCTCGACCTGGATGCGGCTTTCCTCGTTCTTGATGCCGAACTTGCGCTCGGGCGAGGTCGACACATTGTGATCGACCACGGCCAGCGTCTTTTCCGGATGCCGGACCTTGCGGCCGCTCAGGCGCAGGCCTTCGAAGGCCTGCGGGCTGGTCACTTCATGGACGAGGTGGCGGTCGATGTAGAGCAGGCAGGTGCCGTCGTCCTGGCGGTCGACGACGTGGTCGTCGAAAATCTTGTCGTAGAGGGTGCGCGGTGCGCTCATGTGCGTAAATCCGTCGATATGAGAATGGGAAAGAGCAGACGCCTGCAAGCTTCGGTCCGGCGCGGAGACCTGGACAGGTCGGCCTAGCTAAGTCGGCTGGTCAACGCGCCGCAGACACGCGCGGAGAAGCGTGACGGCAGGCGTTTTCTGTCCTGCAGCACGAAACCCTTGTAGGCCGGATCGCCAAAAAGCTCTTCCATGGCGTGGCTCATACCAATGTTTTGGGTTTTCGGCAATTGCGACGTGGTGCGGCCGAGCCTGGGATTCTCGCCCTCACTTCCACACCTTCGGGGGAAGAGGAAGGGCACCAAGGTCGGCGAACTCGCGCTTTTCCTCTCCCCCGTCGATCGGGGGAGAGGTGTCGAGCGAAGCTCGACGGAGTGGGGGTCGATCTTTCATCACCTGGTTGTTCCTGTCTTGCGGCGGCACGAGTGACGAGCGGCTTCCCCCACTCCGTCGCTGCTTCGCAGCGCCACCTCTCCCCCCTCCGGAGGGAGAGGAAGGGTGCCAAGGTCGGGGAACTCACAGCTCACAAAACCTCGAACACAAACGTCTTCACCAGCGCGTCGGGCTCGGCGATCGCATAGCAGCGGAACCATGGGCTTTGCTCGACCGGCCGCCATTTCTTCGCTTGCGCCAGTTCGTCAAACACGGCCTGGAAGCCGCCGCTCTCGAACACCTGGTCGCGCACGGTGAAGATGGCGTGGCCGCCCTTTCTGGTGATGCGCACCAGCTCGTGCAGGCCCGACGCCGGCGCGTGGCTGATGGTGAACACGCCGGTCGAGAAGAAGGCGCGGAAATGTCCGTCCGGCCATGGCAGCGGCCCACCCAGCATCGCTTGTTTCAACTCGCTGTAGGCGTTGCGGCTGCCGGCGATCTTCAGCATGTCCTCCGAGAGGTCGAGCCCGGCAATGTCGCCGTAGCCGAGCGCCCGCAGCGAAGGTCCCGACAGGCCGGTGCCGCAGCCGGCATCGAGCAGCGGCCCCTCGCCCACCGGCACATGGCGCGCCACCCAGGCCGTGATCAGGAACGGGAGCAAATAACCGAGCGAGGCGGTCTCGCTGTCATAGGTCGCCGCCCAGGCGGCATAGGCCTCGGCCAGCGTTTCCGGCGTGTCGGCCGTATAGACGGAATCCAGCGCCGCATTGGCTTTGTCGACAATCATCGGTCGTGCTTCTCCCATCTGATGCATGTCGCCCAAAGGTGCGGAGGGTTTGGGACAACGACATGCACAAACCCCAAGATAACGCTGTCCCTGGCCGCGCGCTATTCCTCGTGCTGACGGCGCAGCCGCTTCTCCAGCGCCCGCAAGGCAAGCGACAGGCCGACGGTCAGGATGAGATAGATGTAGGCGACGATCGAATAGGTTTCGAAAAAGCGGAACGAGCCGGCGGCGTAGATCTTGCCCATCTGGGTGATGTCGGCGACACCGAGCACCGAGACCAGCGACGAGTCCTTGACCATGGCGACGAAATCATTGCCGAGCGGCGGCAGGATGGTGCGGATCGCCTGCGGAAAGACGATCAGCCGGAAGCGTTGCGAGCGACTCAGCCCGAGCGCCTTCGCCGCCTCGATCTGGCCCTTCTCCACCGCCTGGATGCCGGCGCGGAAAACCTCCGAGATGAAGGCCGAATAGCCGATGGTCAGCGCCATGATGGCGCGCCACAACAGCGATACGTCGCGCACCAGAAGTTCGCCGAAGAAACCGGCACTCTGCAGCGGCGCCGTCAGTGCGTTCCACGCCGCGACGAAGGCCGGCGCGCCAGCGAAGGCGATCCAGAACAGCAGCACCAGGATCGGCACGCCACGGATGATCTCGACATAGAAGCGAGCGATCTGGCGCATTAAGCGCGAACCCGACAGCCCCATCAGCGCGACGCCGAGCCCAATGGCCGACGCCAGCGCGAAGGCGACCACCGTGACGAAAATGGTGATGCCGATACCCTTGGCGACGGTGGCGAAGACCTGGGCGTAGAGATTGCTCGTCGCGATGAACAAGGCCGCCGCCAAAGCCAGGATGACAGCGACGGCGAGCCACCAGGGGAATTCAGTTTTGGGGGAGGTTGGGCTAGCGGACATCAATTGATGCCGCTGGTGTAAAAATCCCGAAAGGGCAGCGCCAAGGCACCCCCCTCTGGCTTGCCAGCCATCTCCCCCTCAAGGGGGGAGATGGCAGCGTTGGCCTCGCCGCCCATTTTACGACGTCTGAGAGTGGCGAAGGCGAAGGCGGAGACGACAGCCGATCTCCCCCTTGAGGGGGAGATGCCCGGCAGGGTAGAGGGGGGGTACCTTGGCGCAAAGTCAGCGCGAGTTGACGCACGCGCGCCACTCTCAACAAGGAGCCTACTGCCCCATCTTGTAGTCGAGGAACCATTTCTTGTTGAGCGCATCGAGGGTGCCGTCGGCCTTCAGCGCCGCGATCGCCGCGTTGACCGGCTTCACCAGATCCGAGCCCTTGGGAAAGATGAAGCCGAAATCCTCGGTGCCGAGCGGTCCGCCGATGAGCTTCAGCTTACCTTCCGAGGCGTCGACATAGCCTTTGCCGGCGGTGCCATCGGTCAGCACGACATCGACGTCGCCGGACTTCAGCGCCTGCACGGTGGCGCCAAAAGTCTCGAACAGCTTGATGCGCGGGTTCTGCTCATTGCCGTCGAGGACGCTGTAGACGGCGGTGTAGAAGGGCGTCGTGCCAGCCTGCGCGCCGATCAGCCCGTCCTTGAAGGCGCCGAATGTCTTGGCGTCGGTGAAGCGGCTTTCGTCGCCGCGCACCAGCATGAACTGTTCCGACCGCATGTAGGGGTCGGAGAAATCGACCTTCTCCTTGCGGTCGTCCTTGATGGTGATGCCGGTCATGCCGATGTTGTACTGGTTGTCGGAAACCGCCTGGATCATCGCGTCCCAGGAGGTGTTCTGGTACTCGACCTTGAAATTCAGCCGCTTGGCGATCTCGTTCATCGCGTCATATTCCCAGCCGATCTGTTTTCCCGTCTTGGCGTCGATGAACTGCAGCGGCGGATAGGCGTTTTCGGTCACCACCACCACCTTCTTGCCGCCGAGATCGGGCAGCGCCTGCGCGAAGGCGGCGACGGGCGCCAGGAGGAGGGCAAGCAGGCCGGCCAGCAGCAGTTTCGATTTGGTCATGACACACTCCCGGAAATTGAATGGCCCGGACATGGGCCGGGCTTGCAGGAAATCCGGCGCCGACTTTAGCTTTCCGCAAGCGCCATGCAAGACGGTCCGCTGCGTCAGCTCATGCGAAAGCGGATTCCGGTGCCTTCATTCCCCGGATTTCGGAACGATCCTTGCGGTCCCGTCAATCGCGGTCCGGCGCGCGGGCAGTGGCTTCACGCAACCCGTCGATCAGCCGGGTCAAGGTGTGATGCAGGGATTTGAGCTCGTCGCCATCGAGCGGTGAATGGCACCGCATCGCCGCCGACACCGCCTTGGCGCCCTCGCGCAGCGCCTGGCCCCGGGGCGTCGGTTCGACCAGCACCCGACGCTCGTCGGCGGGATCGCGCCGGCGCGTCACCATGCCGTTCGCCTCCAGGCGCTTGAGCAGCGGCGTCAGCGTTGCCGAATCCAGCCCCAGCGTTTCGCCAACCTCGCCGACGGTGCGCGGCGCATGCTCCCACAGTGCCAGCATGGTCAGATATTGCGGATAGGTCAGGCCGAGCGGCTCGAGTAGCGGCCGGTAGAGCCGCGTCATCAGTCCGCTCGCCGAATAGAGCGCGAAGCAGAGATGCTGCGCGAGCTTCGGTATCCCGGTGAAATCCGCCGGGACGTCCAGGGGCGAGGGTGTCGTGGTGGGGGTCATGCTGCCTTTGCTGGAAGCGCCTTCGCCGAAAGCGCTACCTCGATGTTGCCCTTGATGGCGTTGGAATAGGGACAAACCTGGTGCGCCGCCGATACAAGCGCTTCCGCCGCCGCCTGATCAAGACCTTTCGTCTCGGCCGCGAGCGAAACGCCAAGCACAAAACCACCCTGGGCATTGGTATGCAGGCTGACGGTCGCCGTCACCGAGGCATCCTGCAGCGGCAGCTTCTGCTTGCCGGCGATGAAGCGCATGGCGCTTTCGAAGCAGGCGGCATAGCCGGCGGCGAAAAGCTGCTCGGGATTGGTGGCGCCGCCCTTGCCGCCAAGCTCCTTGGGCATGGCAAGGTCGAGGCTGAGCAGGCCGTCGTCGCTCTGGACATGACCGGCGCGGCCGCCGACGGCGCGGGCTTGGGTGGAATACAGTGCGGGCATCTCGCTTCTCCATTTATCTTGTGCACGATTCATTAGTGTACAAGATAAACGGAGTCAACCAGCGATTCCGGCCCGAGGCATGGCCTTCAAACGAAAAAAGGCGGCCGAAGCCGCCTTTTTGAACATGCTGACGAAAACCTTATTCCGCCGGGGTCGCTTCAGCGGCGGCGGCTGCCTCAGCGGCGGCCTTCTTCTCGGCGGCGTCCTGGGCGGCCTTCTCGACGGCCAGCGCCTCGGCGGCGGCCACCTTCTCGGCTTCGATGCGGGCCTTCTCGGCGTTCAGCGCATCGCGCTCCTCGTCGTTCAGCTTGCGGGCGCGCACGCCGGTGTTTTCCGAGATACGGGCCGACTTGCCGCGACGATCGCGCAGGTAATAGAGCTTGGCGCGACGCACCTTGCCGCGACGCACGATCTCGACGCCTTCGACCATCGGCGAGTAGACCGGGAACACGCGCTCGACGCCTTCGCCATAGGAGATCTTGCGGACGGTGAAATTTTCCTGGAAGCCGGAGCCGGCGCGGGCGATGACGACGCCCTCATACGCCTGGACGCGGGTGCGGGTGCCTTCGGTCACGCGGACCTGGACGCGCACGGTATCGCCGGGCTGGAATTCGGGAAGCTTGCGCTTGGCTTCGATCTTGGCGGCCTGTTCGGCCTCGAGCTGACGGAGGATATCCATCTCAAAAGTCCACTTCTTGTTCTTCCGACAGTCAGAGCGTCCGACACTCGCCTTGCAGTTCCATTGACCGCTCGGCTATGCCCTTTGTCTCTGAGACATTTTTGTCTCCAAGACATCGGGCAGGGGCGACTACACCGTCATTGTTGACGGGTCCGGCAGATTCTTCTTCCGGTTCGGGCGGCACATACAGCTATTTCGGCCCTTTGTCACGCCTTGGCCCGAGTCTTTTTTGCGCGCGTGCCATCATCGCAATCTTCCGGTGCGGGGTTGCGCCCGCTTGCCAAGCTTCCTAAGCCGGGGCTGGCATAGTTTTCCACGGCGGCTTCTTCATGTCTTTCTTCGACGCCATCCTGCTTTTCCTCGCGGGCTTTCTGTCAGGCGCCGCCAACGCGGTCGCCGGCGGCGGCACCTTCATCACCTTCGGCGCCATGACATTGGTCGGCCTGCCGCCGATCGTCGCCAACGCCACCTCCTCGGTCACCCAGTTTCCAGGCTACATCACCTCGACGCTCGCCTACTCAGACGACATCAGGCATTTCTGGCGCGGCGCGCTGCTGCTCTGCCTGATCTCGGCGGCCGGCGCGCTGGCAGGCGCGCTGATCCTGCTGGCGCTTGACAATCCGTCCTTCCGCGTCCTGGTGCCATGGCTGCTGTTGGGCGCAACGGCGCTGTTTGCCGCCGGGCCGTGGCTGAAGCCGGCGCCAGAACCGGGGCACGAAGCGGCCGTCGGCTCGCTGGCCGGCTCCCTGGCGCAGTTCGTCACCGCCATCTATGGCGGCTTCTTTGGCGCCGGCATGGGTGTGATGATGCTGGCCACGCTCGGCCTGACCCAGGCTGGCGACTATCACCGGCTGAACGCGCTGAAGAACATGCTTGCCATCGTCATCGCCGCGGTGGCGATCGTCGTCTTCGTCTCGGGCGGCGTCGTCGCCTGGCCGCAGGCGATCATCATGATCCCGGGCGGCGCGCTCGGCGGCTATGCCGGCGTCTGGATCGCCAGGCGCGTGCCGCAGACTGTGGTGCGCGGCTTCGTCGTCGCCGTCGGCCTGTTTCTCGCCTTTTACTACTTCACGAAAGGCTGAGGGGCGGCGCCAAGCAAGTCCGGCCGCCGCTCTCTCGTCAGCGCCTCGGACTCCGCCCGCCGCCATGCGGCGATCTTCTTGTGGTTGCCGGAAATCAACACCTCGGGAATTGGGCGACCCTCGAACTCCTGCGGTCGCGTGTAGTGCGGATGTTCGAGCAGGCCGTTCTCGAAGCTTTCTTCTTCGCCGGACACCGAATTGCCCATCACGCCGGGCAACAGCCGCACCACCGCGTCGAGCAGCACAAGCGCCGCCGGCTCGCCGCCCGAAAGGATGAAGTCGCCGATCGAGACCTCTTCCAGGTTCCGCGCCTCGATCAGCCGCTGGTCGACCCCCTCGAAGCGGCCGCAGAGGATGACCGCGCCCGGCCCGGCGGCCAGGTCGCGCACGCGCGCCTGTGTCAGCGGCTTGCCGCGCGGGCTCATCAAAAGCCGTGGCCGCGCATCGCCCGGTGGCGAGGCGTGGTCGATGGCTTTCGCCAGCACGTCGGCGCGCATCACCATGCCGGCGCCGCCACCCGCCGGCGTGTCGTCGACGGTGCGGTGACGATCGGCCGCGAAGTCGCGGATCTGGATCGCCTCGAGCGACCATGTGCCCGCCTCCAGCGCCCGCCCGGCCAGCGACAGGCCGAGCGCGCCGGGAAACATCTCGGGATAGAGCGTCAGCACCGAGGCCTTGAACGTCACCGGTTGCCCCCGGCGTCCCTTGGTCCGCGCGGCCTGCCCTTCGGGTCGAAGTCCTCTTCGCGCGGCGCTTCCTCGTCGTCGATGAGTCCGGCCGCCGCCGGGTCGACGCGGACAAAACCCTCGGCGAGCGACACTTGCGGCACGGCGGCCTGCGTGAACGGGATCAGCACGCCCTTGCGCCCGCCCAGCGTCACATCGAGGATGTCGCCGCCACCGAAATTGTGCACCGCGACGACCTTGCCGATGGCAGCGCCGGTGTCATCCCGGACCTCCAGCCCGATCAGGTCGGCATGGTAGAATTCGTCCTCCTCGCCATCGTCCGGCAGCACCGAGCGGTCGACGAACAATTCCGTGCCGGCCAGCGCCTCGGCGGCGTTGCGGTCGCTGATGCCTTTGAAGCGGACCACGACGACGGTGTTTGCTGGCCTGATGTCGACGATCTGGAAGGCGCGGCCATCCTTGGCGTAGAGCGGTCCATAGTCGGCCAGAGCCAGCGGCTCGCCGGTGAAGGTTTTCACCCGCAACTCGCCCTTTATGCCGTGGGCGGCGCCGATCACGGCCATCTGGACAGGGTTCTGGGGCTTGTTCATGGCACTTTACCTTCGTCATCCACGGGCGGAGCAGGCGCCAAGCGGCTGCGCAGACCCGAGGATCCATTCCGTTACGGCGACCAAGAAGCACGGCAGTTCAGAAAGGATCACGTATCTGGTTCCTGCCAACTCTCTGCTTGCGCATGGTCGCCACTGCAAAGTTATCAGACTTGTAACGCAGCAGCGCTCGCAGGTCACGGCATGGAAGGAACCTTGCGTTTCAGCCAATCACCAAGGTTGTGACTTGCCACCAATCCGAAGACTCTCCTAACCCCAGCCCGGCGTCATTTCAATGATCGCCCGGCGTCATTTCAATGAGGGGCTCTTCACCGCTTCCTAACCCGAATGCCCCAAAATGCCGTCATGCAGGAATTCCTCATCCCGGCAAAACCCGATCTGCAGGCGGCGCGCGAAAGCTGGCTGAAGATGCTGGCGCGCGAACGCCGGCTGTCGCCCGAAACCGTCGAAGCCTATGAGCGCGACACCCGCCAGTTCCTGCATTTCCTCACCGGCCATTGCGGCGGCTCACCCGGCATTGCCGACATCGCCAATCTGCGCCCGGCCGACCTGCGCGGCTTCCTCGCCGCCCGCCGCAACGCCGGCGCCAGCGCCCGCACTCTTGGCCGTGGGCTGGCCGGCATCCGTTCGCTGCTGCGTTTCCTCGAACGGCGCGGCCTTGTCAACGCCGCTGGTGCCGCGGCCCTGCGCGCCCCGCGCCAACCCAAGTCGCTGCCGAAACCGTTGACGGCAGGCGATGCAAAGCACGTCGTGTCCATCGAAGGCCAACTGGCCGAGGAACCCTGGATCGCTGCCCGCAACGCTGCCGTGCTGACATTGCTCTATGGTTCAGGCCTGCGCATTTCCGAGGCGCTGGGTCTGGCCGGCGCCGATCTGGCTTCGCCAAGTGACACCGTGCTGCGCGTCACCGGCAAGGGCGGCAAGACGCGGCTGGTGCCGGTGCTGCCGGTGGCGCTGCGCGCCATCGCCGAATACCGACGGCTGTGTCCGTATCATCTCGACCCGAAGGGGCTGCTGTTTCGCGGCGCCCGTGGCGGCCCGCTCAACCCGGCCATCGTCCAGCGCGACATGGCGAAACTGCGCTCGGCGCTCAACCTGCCCGACACGGCGACGCCGCATGCGCTACGCCATTCCTTCGCCACGCATCTGCTCGGCCGCGGCGGCGACCTGCGCACGATCCAGGAACTCCTGGGCCACGCCAGCCTGTCGACGACGCAGATCTACACCGGCGTCGACACCGCGAGGCTGCTCGAAATCTACGAGTCCGCCCATCCACGCGCATGACCAACGGCTTCGTCCAAGACAATTTCGCTGCGCCGGTTAACCGTTTCGCCGCTTTTTGATCCTAGACCAGACCATGATCCGGAAAAGTGGGGTCCGGATTTCGGGAAGAGATCATGGTCAAGCACGAAGATAGAGCCATGAACCGCGTCATCGCCGTCGCCGACCGCGCCGCTCTCATCTCGCTGAAGCTGCTCGTGGCGCTCAACGTCCTGTTTTTCCTGTCTTTCCTCGCCGCCCTGCTGTTCGCGGCCGGAAGGGCGCATGCCGAAATTCCGACCTGCACCGGCGCCGACATGCTGTCGGCCCTGCAAAAGGACGATCCGGCCACCTACCGCAAGATCGAAGCGGAAGCCGCCGCCACGCCGAACGGCAAGGGCCTGCTGTGGAAGCTGGAGAGGCCGGGCGAAAAGCCGTCCTTCCTGTTCGGCACCATGCACATGACCGACCCGCGCGTGACAGCGCTGCCGCCCGCCGCGCAAACGGCCTATGATGGCGCCGGCACCATCGTCATCGAGACCACCGACGTGCTCGACAAGCAGAAGATGATGGCTGCGATGCTCAAGGAGCCGGACCTGATGATGTTCACCGACAACACGACGCTGTCGTCGTTGCTGTCGCCGGACGATGCGGCGGCCATGAACAGCGCGCTCGACGCGCGCGGTATTCCGCCATTGACGGTCGCAAAGATGAAGCCGTGGCTGCTGTCGGCGATGCTGGCACTGCCGGCCTGCGAACTCGCCCGCCAGTCGGGCGGCGCACCGGTGCTCGACGTCAAGCTGGCGGAAGGTGCCAAGGCGTCGGGCAAGCCGGTGGAAGGGTTGGAAACGGCTGCCAGCCAGCTTCGCGCCATGGCCTCGCTGCCGCTCGCCTTTCACATGAAAGGGCTGGTCGATACCGTGAAACTTGGCGACAAGGTCAACGACGTCAACGAGACCATGATCGTGCTTTACCAGCGCGGCGAGACCGGCATGTTCTGGCCGTTGTTTCGCGCCGTGCTTCCCGACGCGAAAGGCGACCAGGCCAGCAGCTACGCGGCGTTCGAGGAGACCATGATCACCAGCCGCAACAAGGTGATGGTTGACCACGCCGAGCCGATCCTTGCCAAAGGCAATGCCTTCATGGCGGTCGGCGCCCTGCACCTTCCCGGTCCCGATGGACTGGTCGAGGATTTCCGCAAGGCGGGCTATACTGTCACGGCTGTGGGGCTTTAACCCTCCTTCATCAAAACCTGAGCCAGCATCGCCGGAACGATGATCCGGTGAAACGGCTTGATGATGGCGAGATACGTCCGCCCAAGCAGATTGTGCGTCTTCACGATCGTCGACGCGGCGACCTCCTGCCGGCCCGCGCCGAGATCGTTCACATCCACCAGGATACGGAAATCGAGATGCAGGTCGTCGAGACCAAGGACGACCCTGCCGGGTGCCTGGCTGATGAGCGGAAATATGCCGATCCTGCTTTCCGGCGGTAAGTCGGGGTCCGCTCCCGTTTTCAGCCCGAATGGCCTCACGGCGAAATTGCGTAGCAGCATAAGCCGGCCAATCCATCGCGGTGTTCGCCCCAGGACGCGCTCGGCCGCGCCAATGGCGGTCAGTGCGAGGCCATCGGTTGTCAGCACGTATCGGTCGGCGAACTGGGCGCCGGCAAGAGCGCTTTCGGGATCAGGAAAAGTCTGTGCAGTGGGCATCATACCGGCAAATCCCTCGCAACCGACGATAGCACCGGTTGGCCTGGCTCGCTGCGTGGCGAAACGCCGCCGGTCCGTCGGGGGGCTGGTCGAGGATTTCTGCAAAGCCGGCTATACTGTGACCGCTGTCAATTGAGTCGCATGGCAGCGGGGGATCCAGGCGTCGCCTTTTCGGCGTTTTCCTCCCCTAGCGTGAAACCCATTCAACGGTTGCGCGTTGATGGCTGTTGATTGATCATTTTCATCCACGGAGGACACTTTTATGGCGAATCCATCAAACGACACTCCCAGGCCCAGTGGCGGGGGCGGCAGTCCCTGGCTGATTGCGCTGGTCGTCGTTATTCTGGCCATTGTCGCGTATTATGTTTTCGGAAGAAGCGGCGAGAATCCGGCACCCGCCGAGCCGCCTGCGGCCAGCACACCGGCCCCTGCGCCCGCGCCTGCGGAACCGATGAAGCCAGCCGAGCCGGCAAAGCCTGCCGAACCGGCTCCCGCAGCTCCGGCACCGGCGGCCCCTGCTCCGGCAGAGCCAGCACCAGCGCCTGCACCGGCACCTGCCGCACCGGCCAACTGACCGGCTCGACATCAAATACGAACGGCCCGCTGAAAAGCGGGCCGTTTTGTTTTGGGCTGAGGCGCGGCGTTCGTCATCCTCGGGCTTGACCCGAGGATCCATGCCGCTACCTCAGCCGAGGAATGCCGCAGGACAGAATTCTGCACCGCAGCGACGCTCTGAGGTCGCGGCATGGATCCCAAGGTCTCCGCGACGTCGCTTCGCTCCTGCTCCGCCCTGGGATGACGAAGTCACCCCTAAATATGGATCGGCTTAAAGAAGGTGGCCAGCGCCGCCTCCTTCACCGCTTCCGACATCGTCGGATGCGCGTGGCAGGTGCGGGCGAGATCCTCCGACGAGCCGCCGAACTCCATCAGCACCGCCGCCTCGTGGATCATCTCGCCGGCGCCGAAGCCGACAATATGGACGCCCAGCACGCGGTCGGTCGCCTTGTCGGCGAGGATCTTCACGAAACCATCGGTGTGCAGCATGGCGCGCGCCCGGCCATTGGCGCTGAACGGGAACTTTCCCGCCTTGTAGTCGATGCCGGCCTTCTTGAGCTCTTCCTCAGTCTTGCCGACAGAGGCGATTTCCGGGCTGGTGTAGACGACGCTCGGGATGACGTCATAGTTCACGTGGCCGGCCTGGCCGGCGATGGTTTCCGCCACCGCCACACCCTCGTCCTCGGCCTTGTGCGCCAGCATCGGCCCGGCGATGACATCGCCGATGGCGTAGATGCCTGATACATTGGTCCTGAGGTGGCCGTCGGTCTTGACCCGGCCACGCTCGTCGACCTCGACACCGGCTTCCTTCAGGCCAAGGCTGTCGGAATAGGCGCGGCGTCCGGTGGCGATCAGCACCGCATCGGCTTCGATGGTCTCGGCGGCACCGCCCTTGACCGGCTCGAAGGTGACGGTCGCACCCTTCCTGGCCTTGGCGACGCCTGTCACCTTGGCGCCGAGCTTGAACTCGAAACCCTGTTTGGACAGCAGCCGCTGGAATTGCTTGGAGACCTCGCCGTCCATGCCGCCGAGGATGGTGTCGAGGAACTCGACCACGGTCACCTTGGCGCCGAGCCTTGCCCAGACCGAGCCGAGCTCAAGCCCGATGACGCCACCGCCGACCACCACCAGATGGCCGGGAACTTTCTCCAGCGACAGCGCGCCGGTCGATGACACGATGACCTTCTCGTCGATATCGACCTTGACGCCGGGAATGCCGGCGACGTCCGAACCGGTGGCGATGACGATGTTCTTGGTCTCGATCTCCTCGACCTTGCCGTCCTCGCCGGTCACCGACACCTTGCCTGCCGCGACCACCTTGCCGGTGCCGCGGAAGCTGTCGATCTTGTTCTTCTTGAACAGGAAGGCGACGCCGTTGACGTTCGACGACACCGTCGCGTCCTTGTGCGCCATCATCTTCTTCAGGTTGAGTTTCGGCGCTGATATCTCGACGCCGAGCGTGTCGAAGGAATGGCCGGCCTCGGCGAACATCTCCGAGGCATAAAGCAGCGCCTTTGACGGAATGCAGCCGATGTTGAGGCAGGTGCCGCCGAAGGTCGCGTTCTTCTCGACCACCGCGACCTTCAGCCCGAGCTGCGCCGCCTTGATGGCGCAGACATAGCCGCCCGGTCCCGATCCGATGATAACGACGTCATAAGCCATGATACTGTCCTTCTCGATTGGGGCTCAGCGGCCGCCGCTTACATTCAGGATCGCGCCCGTCGTATAGGACGCGGCGTCGGATAGAAGATAGAGAACCGCGCCGGCGACTTCATCAGCGGTGCCGGCTCTTCTCATCGGCAGTATGTCGCGGAACCGCTCTATCCTGTCCGGCTGCCCGCCGGAGGCGTGGATTTCGGTGTCGATGAGGCCCGGCCGCACCGCATTGACGCGGATGCCTTCCAGCGCCACCTCGCGGGCGAGCCCGATGGTAAAAGTGTCGATGGCGCCCTTGGAGGCGGCATAGTCGACATACTCGCCCGGCGCGCCCAGCACCGCCGCCGCCGACGAGATGTTGACGATCGATCCGCCCGGCCCGCCGTGGCGGGTCGACATGCGCTTGACCGCCTCGCGGGCGCAGAGGAACGAGCCGACGACATTGATGCGCATCATGCGCTCGAGCCGCGAAACATCCATCTCGTCGACGCGCGCCTTGGCGTCGACGATGCCGGCATTGTTGACGAAGGCATCGAGCCGGCCATAGGCGCGGTCGACGGCGCCGAACATGGCCACGACATCGGCCTCGCTACCGACATCGCCCTTGACGGCAAAAGCTTCGCCGCCGGCCGTCTTGATTTCGCTGACCAGCGCGTCGGCCGCAGCCTGGTTCGAGGCGTAGTTGACCGCCACGCGATAACCGGCCTTCGACCCGAGCCGGCAGATGGCGGCGCCGATGCCGCGGCTGCCGCCGGTGACCAGCAGCACCTTTTGCGCCTTGCTCATTCCTGGCATCCCTTCAAGGCAAACACATCCCACGGCACTTTCGAAAATCCGCTGCCGCCATAGGCCGAGGATTGACGCAGCGCCGGACCGAGATCCGGCAGGATCAACGTCCTCGGCGCCTCGACGCCTTCGGCCGGCAGCAGCCCGATGCTGCCCTTGTCGTCCGACGTATAGATGACGCCGTGCCAGGCCGTGCAGGCGGCAAGCTCCTCGCCGGTGACGTCGCCCTCCGGGCATTTGTACATCAGCGCGCCGTTCGGCCGCGACACGCCTTCGTTCCACATGACAATGCCGTTCAGCACCACATTGTTGTCGAGGATCATGCGGAACGTGTTGGTGACGGTGGCCGAGGTGCCGGTTGGCGTGAAGTCTATTTCGCTGCCGCTCTGGGCGTCGCCATAGACGGCAAGCTCGATCGGGCAGGCGGCATAAGCGGTCGCTGGGATCATGGCCGCGCCGACCGCTATCGATGCAGTCGACAGGCTTTCGGACAAGAAAGAACGGATCGTCACTGCTATCAGCCTTGATCGATGATGAAGACCGTCGAAAGAAAATAGTCTATCTCGAACACGATGTTTTCATTCCTGTCGACCGGAATGGTGTTCACCTCGTATTTGAGGGTCAAGATGCGGGAACTCTCCGCCAGCTCGATATAAACGTCGCGCTCACGACCACCACCGATTGCCCACTTGAATTCACTCTTGTTCAGGAACTGCAGAGCCTTGGGCAAAGTATGTATGGCTATCGGCTTTGTGCCTGCAAAAGATACAGGATGCCGCCCCACATCAACGTCCAGATGGCCGTACCAAGTCGGCATCGTTCCACCCGATTGCAATCTTCCGAAGACAGGCTCGACGCTAATCGACCGTAAGCGAAAATCGGGACTGAAAAAGAACTCGCAATTCGCGCCATAGATGCACCACGCGGACTCGATGTCTCCGTGGCGAAAATGATTATCGGCGCGCACATCCTCCGGATCTATCAAGTCTCGAACCGTTTCGCGGCTGCTTTTGCCAAGTTCGATCGGCCCCGCCCGGCCTGTCGCTACAAGCTCGAAGAGGTCGATTGTCTCGACAGGCTCAGCCACCGAACCAACCCTAGAGATCGAGCACCAGCCGCTCCGGATCCTCCAGGCTCTCCTTTACGCGCACCAGGAAGGTCACCGCTTCCTTGCCGTCGACGATGCGGTGATCGTAGCTGAGCGCCAGATACATCATCGGCCGGATCACGATCTGGCCACCGACCACCACAGGCCGCTCCTGGATCTTGTGCATGCCGAGAATACCCGACTGCGGCGCATTGAGGATCGGCGTCGACATCAGCGAGCCATAGACGCCGCCATTGGAAATCGTGAACGTGCCGCCCTGCATATCCGCGACCGACAGCTTGCCGTCGCGCGCGGCGATGCCCAGCCGGCCGATATCCTTCTCGATCTCGGCGATCGACATCTGGTCGGCGTTGCGCACGACAGGCACGACGAGGCCCTTTTCGGTGCCGACCGCGACGCCGATATGCGCGTAGTTCTTGAAGATAATGTCGGTGCCGTCGATCTCGGCGTTGACCGAGGGGATTTCCTTCAGCGCATGCGTCACCGCCTTGGTGAAGAAGCCCATGAAGCCGAGCTTCACGCCGTGCTTCTTCTCGAACACATCCTTGTATTTGGTCCTGAGCGCCATCACCGCTGACATGTCGACCTCGTTGAAGGTGGTCAGCATGGCGGCGGTCGACTGCGCTTCCTTGAGGCGTCGCGCGATCGTCTGGCGCAGCTTGGTCATGCGCACACGCTCCTCGCGCGATGCATCGTCGCCCGAGGACGGCGCACGGACAGTGACCGGTGCGGGCGCCGGTGCCGCCTTGGGCGTTTCGGCCGGCTGCGACGGCGCGCCCTTGGCGATCGCGTCGAGCACATCGCCCTTCAGCACCTGGCCACGCTTGCCCGAGCCGGAGAGTTGGTCGACCGCCAGATTGTTCTCGGCGATCAGCTTCGCCGCCGCCGGCGCCGGCGGCATGCCGCGCGGTTCGACCGCGCCGGCGTCACCGGCGATCTTGGCGGTTTCGACCGCCGCCTGCTTGACGGTGGACGCCGCGTCGGGGCTGGAGGCCTGCGACACCGCTTGCGGCTTGGTCGCTGGTGCGGCGGCGTCCCCGCCAGCCGAAATCGAACCCAGCAAAGCGCCGACGCCGACCGTCTCACCTTCCTTGGCGGTGATTTCGCTCAGCGTGCCTGCGGCGGCGGCCGGCACCTCCACCGTCACCTTGTCGGTCTCGAGCTCGACCAGGGGCTCGTCGGCGGCAATGGCGTCGCCCACCTTCTTGAACCATTTGCCGATGGTCGCTTCGGTGACGGATTCGCCGAGAGTGGGAACGCGGATTTCGGTAGCCATTGTGCCTGTCCGTTTCTTGTCGGGTTCTGTTTATTCGCCGAGCGCGTCTTCGAGCAGGGCGGCGAGCTGGGCAAGGTGCTTGGACATGAGTCCGGTCGCCGGCGACGCGGCAGCCGGACGGCCGGTGTAGCGCACCCGCTGATGCTTGGCATCGATATGCGCCAGCACCCACTCCAGATACGGGTCGATGAACGACCAGGCGCCCATGTTCTTGGGCTCCTCCTGGCACCACACCATCTCGGCGTTGCGGAAGCGCGACAGTTCCGTGATCAGCGCCTTGGCCGGGAACGGATAGAGCTGTTCGACGCGCAGCAGGTAGATATCGTTGATGCCGCGTTTCTCGCGCTCTTCGTAGAGGTCGTAGTAGACCTTGCCCGAGCACAGCACGACGCGACGGATCTTCGAATCCTTGACCAGCTTGATCGCCTGGCCGGGGAGCAGCTGGGCGTCGTCCCACAAAAGCCGGTGGAACGAACTCTCGCCGGAAATTTCCGGCAGCGTCGACACCGCCCGCTTGTGGCGCAGCAGTGACTTTGGCGTCATCAGGATCAGCGGCTTGCGGAAGTCCCGCTTCAACTGCCGGCGCAGGATGTGGAAGTAGTTGGCCGGCGTCGTGCAGTTGGCCACTTGCATGTTGTCTTCGGCGCAAAGCTGCAGGAAACGCTCCAGCCGCGCCGAGGAATGTTCCGGCCCCTGGCCTTCATAGCCATGCGGCAGCAGGCAGACGAGGCCCGACATTCTGAGCCACTTGCGCTCGCCCGACGAGATGAACTGGTCGAACACCACCTGGGCGCCGTTGGCGAAGTCGCCGAACTGCGCTTCCCACAGCGTCAGCGCCTTCGGCTCGGCAAGGCTGTAGCCATATTCGAAACCGAGCACCGCCTCTTCCGACAGCATCGAGTTGATGACTTCGTAGCCGGCCTGCGCGGCGGACAGGTTGTTGAGCGGGATGTAGCGGGTTTCGTCGCGCTGGTCGTAGAGCACGGAATGGCGCTGCGAGAAGGTGCCGCGTTCGGAATCCTGGCCCGACAGCCGGATCGGGTTGCCATCGAGCAGGATGGCACCGAAGGCCAGCGCCTCGGCCGTCGACCAGTCGATGCCTTCGCCCGACTCGATCGCCTGGCGACGATTCTCGAGAAACCGGATGATCGTCTTGTGCGCCTCGAAATCCTTCGGCACCTCGGTCAGCTTCTTGCCGATTTCCTTCAGCGTCTTGACCGGCACGGCGGTCTTGCCGCGCCGCGTTTCGTCCTGGTTGTCGGCCGTGCGCAAGCCCGACCAGGCGCCGTCGAGCCAGTCGGCCTTGTTGGGCTTGTAGTGCTGGCCGACTTCCCACTCCGATTCCAGATGCGCCCGCCAGTCCGCCTTCATCTTGTCGAATTCGGCCTGGGTGATGTGGCCTTCGGCAATCAGGCGGTCGGCATAGATCTGCACCGTCGTCTTGTGGGTGCGGATGTTGCGATACATGATCGGCTGGGTGAAGGCCGGCTCGTCGCCCTCATTATGGCCGAAGCGGCGGTAGCAGAACATGTCCACCACCACCGGCTTGTGGAACTTCATGCGGAATTCGATCGCCACCTTGGTGGCATGGACCACCGCTTCCGGATCGTCGCCGTTGACGTGGAAGATCGGCGCCTCGATCATCTTGGCGACGTCGGACGGATAGGGCGACGAGCGCGAGAAGCGGGGATTGGTGGTGAAGCCGATCTGGTTGTTGATGATGAAATGCAGCGTGCCGGCGACGCGGTGGCCGCGCAGCCCCGACAGGCCGAGGATTTCGGCAATCACGCCCTGGCCGGCGAAGGCGGCGTCGCCATGCAGCAAGAGCGGCAGCACCTTGGCGCGCTCCTCCAGCGGCACGATCTCCTCGCGGCTGCGGCCGAACAGATAGTCCTGCTTGGCGCGCGCCTTGCCCATCACCACCGGATCGACGATTTCCAGATGCGAGGGGTTGGCGGTCAGCGACAGATGCACCTTGTTGCCGTCGAACTCGCGGTCCGACGAGGCGCCGAGATGGTACTTGACGTCGCCCGAACCTTCGACCTCGTCGGGGGCGGCCGAGCCGCCCTTGAACTCATGGAAGATGGCGCGGTGCGGCTTGGCCATCACCTGGGAAAGCACGTTCAGCCGGCCGCGATGCGCCATGCCGAGCACGATCTCCTTCATGCCGAGCTGGCCGCCGCGCTTGATGATCTGCTCCAGCGCCGGGATCAGCGCTTCACTGCCATCGAGGCCGAAACGCTTGGTGCCCTTGTACTTGATGTCGGCGAACTGCTCGAAACCTTCGGATTCAATCAGCTTCTGCAGGATCGCCTTCTTGCCGGTCGCGGTGAAGGTGATCTCCTTGTCGGCGCCCTCGATGCGCGCCTGGATCCAGGCCTTTTCCTCGGGATCGGAGATGTGCATGAACTCGACGCCGAGCGTCGAGCAATAGGTGCGGGTCAGGATCTCCAGCATCTGCCGGACGGTGCCGAATTCGAGCCCGAGCACATTGTCGAGGAAGATCGGCCGGTCATAGTCGGCTTCGGTGAAGCCGTAATTCTCCGGCGACAATTCGTTGTAGTCCTCGAGCGGCTTGGCGATGCCGAGCGGGTCGAGATTGGCGTGCAGATGGCCGCGCATGCGGTAGGCGCGGATCATCATGATGGCGCGCACGGAATCGCGCGTCGCCTGGTGCACGTCGGCGTCGGAAAGGGCGATGCCGTTGACGACGGCCTTGTCCTTGACCTTCTTCTCCAGGTGCTTCTCGACGATGCCCCAGTTGCCGTCGAGCGCCGACACCAGCTCGCCATTGGCCTGCAGCGGCCAGGATGGCTTGGCCCAGGAAGCGCCCTTGGCGTTCTTGCGCACGTCGCCGGCGTCGTCCTTCAGCCCGGCGAAGAACTCCTGCCATTCGGGATTGACCGAGGCGGGATCGTCCTCATAGGCGGCATAGAGCGCGTCGATATAGTCGGCGTTGCCGCCATACAGGAAAGAGGTGAGCGAAAATTGGTCGTTGGCCTGATCTTGTCTTGCCATGTCACTTAGCGGAGCCCGTGCTCCGTCTCCTTACGTTTGCGGCATTGCCGCGATGTCGAACGGTTCACCCGTCCTTGTTCCCCTCAAAGCCAACGAACCGCCGCCAGCCTTCATTCCATTTCCGGCCCTTCGCTTTCGCTCCGGGCGCTCAAAACTCGAAAAGCCAAGCCATTGGCTTTTCGTCGGCCAGCGGCCGATCGTTTCTCACCCCTTGATCGCCTCGACCAGCGTCGTGCCGAGACGGGCCGGCGAGGGCGAAACCTTGATGCCGGCCGATTCCATCGCCGCGATCTTGTCCTCGGCGCCGCCCTTGCCGCCGGAGATGACCGCGCCCGCGTGGCCCATGGTGCGGCCGGCCGGCGCCGTGCGCCCGGCAATGAAGCCGGCCATCGGCTTCTTGCGGCCACGCTTGGCTTCGTCCTTGAGGAACTGCGCGGCGTCCTCCTCGGCCGAACCGCCGATCTCGCCGATCATGATGATCGACTTGGTCTCGTCGTCGGCGAGGAACATCTCGAGCACGTCGATGAACTCGGTGCCCTTGACGGGGTCGCCGCCAATGCCGACGGCGGTGGTCTGGCCGAGGCCGACATTGGTGGTCTGGAACACAGCCTCATAGGTAAGCGTTCCCGAGCGCGAAACAACGCCCACCGAACCCTTGCGGAAGATGTTGCCGGGCATGATGCCGATCTTGCATTCGTTGGGGGTGAGCACGCCCGGGCAGTTCGGACCGATCAGCCGCGAGGTCGAGCGGTCGAGCCTGGCCTTGACCTTGATCATGTCCATCACCGGAATGCCCTCGGTGATGCAGATGATCAACGGGATCTCGGCCTCGATCGCTTCCAGGATCGCTTCGGCGGCACCCGCCGGCGGCACATAGACGACGGAGGCGTTGGCGCCGGTCTTTGCCTTGCCCTCGGCGACGGTGGCGAAGATCGGCAGGCTCTCGCCCTTCGAGCCGGTCCAGGTCTCGCCACCCTTCTTCGGATGGATGCCGCCGACCATCTTGGTCCCGTGATAGGCCAGCGCCTGTTCGGTATGGAACGTGCCGGTCTTGCCGGTCAGGCCCTGCACCAGCACCTTGGTGTTCTTGTCGACGAGAATGGACATGGGAGCCCTTTTTAAAAACCGTTGATCGAGGAAGGTGAAACGCGCTGGTAGACGCCGCTCACCATGTCTTGCCAAATGTCGCTGCCGACCGGCTGGAACTCCAGCCGCATGCGATAGTTGCTGTCTGTATCGAAAGTGTAGGTGACACGGGCCGATCCGCGTGGCGACGACCTCATCAACACCAGTTCTCTGCCGTTCCACGCGCCGGTGGCGGGTGCGGCCGGCACAAAGCCTATCGAATCGAACTGGTGCATGGTGACGAGACTGTTCGGCTGGTCGAAACCGAAGACGTTGTGCGAGCCGAACGAAATCGTGCCATCGCGGCGCTGACGATAGCGCTGCACCACGAACAGGCCGCCGAATTCGGCCGCAGCCAGCACTTCGGCGGCCGCGGCGCCAGCATCGGTCCATTGTGTGGCCGCCAGCACTTCCTCGCCACGCCACGCGCCGACCAGCGCCTGCAGGCGCTGGTGATCGGCCGAAAGCGAAGAGAAGGGCGCCGCATTCATGGTCAGAGCCGCTTCAGGTCGGCGACGGTGAGGTCGCTCTTGGCGTTGCCGGTGTTGAGCGTCGTCGCCGGCTCGAACATCAGCACCACCGGCTCCGAGGTCAGCGAGCGTGGCCGATGCTCGACGCCACGCGGCACGACGATGAAGTCGCCCTCCCCGAGTTCGACCGGACCGTCGCGAAAATCGATGGCGATGCGGCCGCGCAGCACGAGAAAAGCTTCGTCCTCGTTCTCATGCGCGTGCCAGTCGAAGACCTTGCCAAACTTTGCGACCTTCGCTTGGCTGTCATTCACGTCACCGGCGATATGCGGATCGAAGACCTTCTTGATCTTCGCATCCGCCGCCTCGACCAGGTTTATCTTGTGCGGAGGCACCAGATCAGCCCTTCACCGCCGCCACGATCTTCTTGGCCGCATCGTCGAGGTCGTCGGCCGACACCACGTTCAGGCCGCTGTCGTTGATGATCTTCTTGCCGAGCTCGGCATTGGTGCCTTCCAGGCGCACCACCAGCGGCACCGTCAGGCCGACTTCCTTGACCGCGGCAATGACGCCCTCGGCGATGATGTCGCACTTCATGATGCCGCCGAAGATGTTGATCAGGATGCCCTTGACCGCCGGATCCTTGGTGATGATCTTGAACGCCGCCGTCACCTTCTCCTTGGACGCGCCACCGCCGACATCGAGGAAGTTGGCGGGTTCGGCGCCATAGAGCTTGATGATGTCCATCGTCGCCATGGCAAGGCCGGCGCCATTGACCATGCAGCCGATATTGCCGTCGAGCGCGACATAGGCGAGGTCGTATTTCGACGCCTCGATCTCCTTCTCGTCCTCTTCGGTGGTGTCGCGCAGTTCGAGCACGTCGGGGTGACGGAACAGCGCGTTGTTGTCGAACGACACTTTCGCGTCGAGCACGCGCAGCCGGCCGTTCTTCATGACAATCAACGGGTTGACCTCGAGCAGGCTCATGTCCTTCTCGACGAAGGCCTTGTAGAGGATCGGGAACAGCGTGTTGCCGTCCTTGGCAGCGTCGCCGTCGAGCTTCAGCGCGCCGTTGAGCGCCTTCAGATCGGCTGCCGTGACGCCCTTTTCCGGATCGATGGCGACGGTGATGATCTTTTCCGGCGTGTCATGCGCGACCGCCTCGATGTCCATGCCGCCTTCGGTCGAAACGACGAAGGCAACGCGGCCGACCGAGCGGTCGACCAGGATCGACAGATAGAGCTCGCGATCGATATCGGCGCCGTCCTCGATGTAGAGGCGGTTGACCTGCTTGCCGGCCGGACCGGTCTGCTTGGTCACCAGCGTGTGGCCGAGCATCTCGTTGGCGTTGGCGACCACTTCGGCCACCGACTTCGCCAGCCGCACGCCGCCCTTGGCGTCGGGGCCGAGCTCCTTGAATTTGCCCTTGCCGCGGCCGCCGGCATGGATCTGGCTCTTCACCACATAGAGCGGACCGGGCAACGCCTTGGCGGCGGCTTCCGCCTCGCTCGCCTTGAACACCGGCACGCCTTCGGCCACCGGCGCGCCGAAAGTCTTCAGCAGCGCCTTGCCCTGATATTCATGGATGTTCATCTGGATTGTCTCCGGGTCACTTACTGGAGGTTCACTTCGAGGCGAGATGCGGGGCGATCTTGACGCAGGCCTCGGTCAGGCCCTGCACCGTCGCCACCGAGGAGTCGAACATCTTCTGCTCGCTCTTGTTGAGGTCAATCTCGATGATGCGCTCGACGCCACCGGCACCGATCACCACGGGAACACCGACATAGGTGTTCTTGACGCCATACTGGCCGGAGAGGAACGCCGCGCAGGGCAGCACGCGCTTCTTGTCCTTGAGATAGGCTTCCGCCATGGAAATTGCCGAGGCGGCCGGCGCGTAATAGGCCGAGCCGGTCTTGAGCAGGCCGACGATCTCGGCGCCGCCGTCGCGGGTGCGCTGGACGATCTGGTCGAGCTTTTCCTTCGAGGTCCAGCCCATCTTGACGAGGTCTGGCAGCGGAATGCCGGATACCGTCGAATAGCGGATCATCGGCACCATGGAATCACCATGGCCGCCGAGCACGAAGGCGGTGACGTCCTCGACCGAGACCTTGAACTCCTCGGCCAGGAAATAGCGGAAGCGCGCGCTGTCGAGCACGCCGGCCATGCCGACGACATGGCTCTTCGGCAGGCCGGAAAACTTCTGCAGCGCCCAGACCATGGCGTCGAGCGGATTGGTGATGCAGATGACGAACGCCTTCGGCGCGTATTTCTTCAGGCCGGCGCCGACCTGTTCCATGACCTTCAGGTTGATGCCCAGGAGGTCGTCGCGGCTCATGCCGGGTTTGCGCGGCACGCCGGCGGTGACGATGCAGACGTCGGCGCCCTCGATGCCGGCATAGTCGTTGACGCCGGTCAGCCTGGAATCGAACCCGTCGACAGGCGACGACTGCGCGATATCGAGCCCCTTGCCTTGCGGAATGCCCTCGGCAATATCGAACAGCACCACGTCGCCGAGATCCTTGAGGCCGATCATGTGGGCGAGCGTGCCGCCGATCATGCCAGAGCCGATAAGCGCTATCTTGTTGCGTGCCATGTGAGGATGTTTTCCCTTTGTCTGTGACGGCGCCATACGGCGTCGAGGAAGAGGCCGGAATGTTGCGGGGACCCGCGAGATTTCGCCGCACCCAATAGCTCCGGTGCGCGATAAATTCAAACGATTATTTTGGAGTGAGCATTTTCAATCGGTTAGAGTGTTTGGGATTTACGTAAACGTCAAAATTCATAAGCCGACTTGGGAGTATTTACACGATGAAGATGGAAATCATAAGGCTTGAGGCGGGCGATGACGCCCTTGTGATGAAGATCGCCGACGATGTGTTCGACGCGCCCGTCAGGCCGGATCGGCTGGCAGCCTACCTCGCCGAACCCGGCCATTTCATGATCGTGGCGCTGGCCGATGGCGTGGTCGTCGGTCAATGCGCCGCCGTCATCCATCGCCATCCCGACAAGGTCAGCGAACTCTATGTCGACGAGGTCGGCGTTTCGCCGGCCTTCCAGCGCCAGGGCATCGCGCGCAAGATGCTCGACGCGATGTTCGCGATCGGCAGGGAGCACGGCTGCGAGGAGGCCTGGGTCGGCACCGAGCCCGACAACGTTGCCGCCCGCGCGCTCTACGAAGCGCGCAAGGAGCCGCATGGGCCGGCGGAAGAGTTCGTCATGTATGTGTATGAGCTTTAGGCACTCAGGCTTATGCCTGCTGCGCCTCCGGCAGCGCCTTCGCCTTCTGCCGCTCGGCCCAATCTTCCAGCCAGTCGCGGCTCTGCATCTCGATCAATCGTGATGCCGTGCGCTCGAACTCGAACACCTCGACGCCCCGCTTGGCCACGTAAAGCTGCTGCGGCGGGGCCTCGGCGCTCATCACCAGGCGCACATGATGATCGTAGAGCGTGTCGATCAAGAGGATGAAGCGCTTGGCCTCGTTGCGCTTGCCTTCGCCCAGCACCGGCACGTGGTCGATGAAGATGGTCGAGAACCGGCCGGCAATGGCCAGGTAGTCGCGTGCCCCGAGCGGCTTTTCGCAAAGATCGGCGAAAGAGAAGCGTGCCGCGCCGCCGGCAGCGCGCGGGATCATCACATGCCGGCCCTTGACGGTCAGCGACGCCTCGGCCGTCGGCGCACCGTACGTCATGGCCTGCCACGCCTCGTCGAGCGCCTGGTCGGCGTCGGCATCGGCCGGCGTGACATAGATCGGTGTGCGGGCAAGCTTTTCCAGCCGGTAGTCCTTGTCGGTGTCGAGCGACAGCACATGCGTGTGCCGCTCCAGGATGCCTATGAACGGCAGGAAAAGCTGGCGGTTCAGCCCGTCGCCATAGAGATTTTCCGGCGCCACGTTCGAGGTCGCGACCAGCACCACGCCGCTGGCGAACAGCGCCGAAAACAGCCGCGACAGGATCATCGCATCGGCAATGTCGGTGACCGAGAACTCGTCGAAGCACAGCACCCAGGCCTGCTCGGCGAGGGCCTTGGCCACGGGCGGGATCGGATCGTCCTCCTTGACGTCGCCATTCTTGCGCGCCTGCCGGTGCTTCTGGATACGGTCCTGCACATCGGCCATGAAGTCGTTGAAGTGGACACGGCGCTTGCGGCGCACCGGCAGTAGCTCGAAGAACATGTCCATCAGCATGGTCTTGCCGCGGCCAACGCCACCGTGGATGTAGAGGCCCTTGACCGCCTCATGTGTCTCGCGCTTGCGGGCAAACAGCCAGCCCAGCGCACTGGATTTGTGCGCCAGCCGCTTTGCCGAGATCTCGTCGATCAGCCGGTCGAGCGCGGCGGCGATCCGTTCCTGCGCCGGGTCGCGTTCGATCGCGCCCGTCTCGACCAGATGGTCATAGCGCTGCCTGACGGTCGCATGGGTCTGGAGGCCGTCACGCAGATGCATCGGTCACGTCGTTGTCGAGCAATTCCAGGAAAAGTAGTAAGCGGTTTTCCATCCGGAATTGCGTAAAAACATAAGAGGCGGGTCAGACTTATCTTGTAAGCGAAATCGGCTGACCGTTGGAAGTCTGGCCGTCGAATTTCGAACCGCCAGAGGAATAGAGCCGTGCCAGCGTGCCGCCATTCTCGTCATAGAGTGTCAGCTGCTTGCCGGCGACGTTCCACGACTTGATGCCGTCGATTGGCGCCGGGCAGTGCAGCGGTCCGGCGCGGAAGCCGGCGCCGAATTTGGTCTGCGGCGTCGCCACCTTGCAGGTCTGGCCCGAAACGCTGGCGTTCCAGACGCCGGCGACGCTTGCCGCGGTCAGATCCGAGGCTCCGGCGGGAGCCGAGCCGTCCGGCGGCAAGGACGCAACCTGCGAATTCGCCGGCGCGGTCGGGAACTGCGACGGATCGGTGGTGCCGGGTGAGGCCGGCGGCGGCAGCTGATTCGCCGTCACCTGGCCGGCCGGGGCCGGCTGCAGCGGCGCGGGCTGCTGGTCATCCATTGACGAGAACCGTGAGGTCGAGCAGCCGCTCGCAACGAGCGCCGCCAGCGATACGGCCACCAGGCCGATTTTCGAAAAAGTCATTCCAACCTCCGTCGGATCCGGCTTGGGGGGATGCCGTCCGCGCAATCTCACCTCCACCAAGATGGAGAAGGTGGCGAAATTTCAACCCGATATGGTTAAAATACGGTTTGCGGCAACATTTGTTGCAAATTTATCGCAATCACCCGGCCAGGCGCGCGCTCGGCACGAACACATATCCGTCAGGTCCGACGATATAGCTTTCGCGCAAGCCATGCGGCTTGTCGAGCGCGCCTGCCAGCACGATGTGGCCGTGATCCCGTGCCGCCGTCTCGATCGCATCGGGATCGGCGCCGTAGAGGCGCAACTCTATCCCGGCCCCGCGTGTTTCGCTGCCGACGATAATCCCGGTCATCGGGTTGTCGAGATAGGAATGGTCGGCATGCAGCATGAACACCGATCCCAGCAGCTCGATCGCCGCGAAATCCTCATCGGCGTAGATCACCCGCGCGCCAAGCACGTCGCGGCAGAAGGCTTCCATGGCCACCATGTCGCGCACCAACAGGTTGACGCCGATCCCGCGCGGTAACGAGCGGCCGAAATCCTCGGCCTTCATCCATGGGGTCTTCGTCCGTTTCATCGCCATGGCGTCGTCCTCCCGCTCCCCGGTCCCTGGCGATCCTAGCCGAGCCGGCCTCCCGGCCCTTGGCATTAGAGAACCAATTGCTTGCGCCAGCCGGCGCAGGGCCTATGTCTAGCAAACGCAAACCCGCCGGAGCCGCAACATTGGCCGCGAAAAAGACAGCCGCCAATCGCTACTACAGCGGCCCGCCAAGCGATCATTTCGACGGCACCTTGTTCTTCAACCCCGACGGCCAGCCGCCAGGGCGCTTCGCCGACCTGCTGAAATGGCGGTTGAGCGGTGGGCGCTCGAAATGGCCGGCGGCCGATCCGAGTTCGTTTCAGCAGGCAGATCCCGTGGAAAGGGTCGAAGGCTCCGATCTGAGGGTGACGATGGTCGGCCATTCCTCGCTGCTCGTCCAGACCGCCGGCCTGAACATCCTCACGGATCCGGTCTGGTCGCAACGCACGTCGCCGTTTTCCTTCCTCGGACCAAAACGCGTCAGTCCGCCGGGCATCGCCTTCGTCCAACTGCCGCCGATCGACCTCGTGCTGGTCAGCCATAATCATTACGACCATCTCGACCTCGCGACTTTGAAGCGGCTCAAGGCAAAGCACGACCCGCTGGTACTGACGCCCCTCGGCAACGACGTCCTCATCGACGGCGCCGTGCCCGGCATGCGGCTGTCGGCACATGACTGGGGCGACAGGGTCGACACCCATGATGGCGTCGCCATCCATGTCGAGCCGGTGCATCACTGGTCGGCGCGCGGCACCCGCGACCGATGCATGGCCCTGTGGGCCGGCTTCGTCATCGAGACATCGGGCGGCAAGATCTACTTCGCCGGCGACACCGGCTTCCACGATGGCGCCAACTACCGGCTGATGGCTGAGAAACATGGCGGCTTCCGCTTCGCCATCCTGCCGATCGGCGCCTATGAGCCACGCTGGTTCATGGCGCCGCAGCACCAGAACCCGGAGGAGGCCGTGCAAGGCATGAAACTGTGCAACGCCGCCTATGCCGCCGGCTGCCACTGGGGCACCTTTCAGCTCACAGACGAACCGATCGACGAGCCGGTCCGAAAGCTGGCTCAGGCGCTTGACGATCAAGGCATCCCGCAGGAGCGGTTTCGCGCCTTGCGGCCCGGGGACGTCTGGGACGTACCCGAGATAAAGCATGGCTGAAGTCTGCATTGGCCATTTACGCACCTTCGAGAAGATTGGCAGCGTTCAGGTCGCTTCTCGCTCGCATAACCGGGAACTGTTCTTCAAACTCGATCTTTCCCACGATGGCCTGCCGCCCGGCAAATACCGGTGCGACTCATGCATGACCAGAATTCCACCAAGACGGCGCCCTTCACCACCGATATCGAGATCGCGGGCTAGGTACAGCTGCCCAAATCGGCCTCGCAGCCAGCGGGAACCCAAGCGCGACAGCCGCGTTTCCATGCGGTTTCAAAATCTGTCGGTTTACGAGGCATTCCCATGATCAAATGGATCATCATTCTCCTGATCGTTGCCGCGGCGGCGAGCCTGCTCGGCATGCCGGCACTGGCTGGAGCCGCCGCCACCGGCGCGCGCATCCTCATCGGCATCGTTCTCATCATCTTCCTGCTGCTGGTACTTGGCGTCTTCGCGGTGACGTAAAGCTGCTCCGCACTGGTAATTCCCGCCCGTTTCCGCCATATAGCGCCAAACGGACACGGAATTTTCGGAGCAATGGCAAGCACGGCCCCCTTCGCCAAGATGAACGGCATCGGCAACGAGATCATCGTCGCCGATATGCGTGGCCGTGTTGATCGGGTGACGCCGGCTGCGGCCATCGCGCTGAACGCCGACGCGGCGACCAGCTTCGACCAGATCATGGCGATCCACGACGCCAGGACGCCGGGCACCGCCTTTTTCATCGACATCCTGAATTCCGACGGCTCCGGGGCGCAGGCCTGCGGCAACGGCATGCGCTGCGTCGTCCAGGCGCTGGCCGCCGAGACCGGCCAGAAGACCTTCACCTTCGAGACCGTCGCCGGCATCCTCAATGCACGCGAACATGCCGACGGCTCGATCTCGGTCGACATGGGCACGCCACGTTTCGGCTGGCAGGACATCCCGCTGGCCGAGGAATTCCGCGACACCCGCATGATCGAGCTGCAGATCGGCCCGATCGACGCGCCGGTGCTGCACTCGCCCTCGGTCGTCTCGATGGGCAATCCGCATGCCATCTTCTGGGTCGACCGCGATGTCTGGTCCTATGAACTCGACCGCTTCGGCCCGCTGCTCGAGAACCACCCGATGTTTCCCGAGCGCGCCAACATCACCATCGCGCAGGTTACTTCACCGCAAACCATGGTCATCCGCACCTGGGAGCGCGGCGCCGGCCTGACCAAGGCCTGCGGCTCGGCCGCCTGCGCATCGGTGGTTGCGGCGGCCCGTACCAAGCGGACCGGCCGAAGTGTCAGCCTGTTGACCCCCGGCGGTGGCACGCTGCATGTCGAATGGCGCGACGACGACCACGTCATCTTGACCGGCGCCGCCGAATGGGAATTTTCGGGCAGCTTCGATCCGTCGACCGGCATCTGGGCCCGCGACACCGAGAGCGCGGCCTGATGTCGGCTCTGTCCAAGGGCCCGGTCTCCGAGGGCCCCATCTCCAAGGGAATTGACGTGGTGACCTTCGGCTGCCGGCTGAACACCTATGAATCCGAGGTGATGCGGCGCGAGGCTGAAACCGCCGGCCTCGGCGCGCTGGAAGGCGGCGCGGTGATCTTCAACACCTGCGCCGTCACCGGCGAGGCCGTGCGCCAGGCCAGGCAGGCGATCCGCAAGGCGCGCCGCGACAATCCGCTTGCCCGCATCATCGTCACCGGCTGCGCCGCGCAGACCGAGCCGCAGAGTTTCGCCGCCATGGACGAGGTCGATCTCGTTCTCGGCAATGAGGAGAAGCTGAAGGCGCATTCCTATCGCGCGCTGCCGGATTTCGGCGTCAACGATACCGAGAAGGCGCGCGTCAACGACATCTTTTCGGTGCGTGAGACCGCCGGCCACATGGTCGACGCCATCGAAGGCCGGGCGCGCGCCTTCGTCCAGGTGCAGAACGGCTGCGACCATCGCTGCACCTTCTGCATCATTCCCTATGGTCGCGGCAATTCGCGCTCGGTGCCGATGGGCGCCGTGGTCGAGCAGGTCAAGCGGCTCAGCACCAACGGCTATGCCGAGATCGTGCTGACCGGCGTCGACATGACCAGCTTCGGCGCCGACCTGCCGGGCGCGCCAAAACTCGGCAAGCTGGTGAAGACGATCCTCAAGCAGGTGCCGGACGTGAAGCGCCTGCGGCTGTCGTCGATCGATTCGATCGAGGCCGACGACGATTTGCTCGACGCCATCGCCACCGAGCCGCGGCTGATGCCGCATCTGCATCTGTCGCTGCAGTCGGGCGACGACATGATCCTGAAGCGCATGAAGCGCCGGCATCTGCGCGATCAGTCGATCCGCTTCTGCGAGGATGTGCGCAAGCTGCGCCCAGGCATCGTCTTCGGCGCCGACATCATCGCCGGCTTTCCGACCGAGACCGACGACATGTTCGAGAACTCGGAAAAGATCGTCGCGGAATGCGGACTGACCCATCTTCACGTCTTCCCGTTCAGCCCGCGCGAGGGCACGCCCGCCGCACGCATGCCGCAGGTTCGCCGCGAAGTGGTCAAGCAGCGCGCCGCCCGGTTGCGCGCCGCCGGTGAAGCCGCGTATCGCAGCCATCTGTCGTCGCTGGCCGGAACGCGTCAGTCGATCCTGATCGAACGCGATGGCCTCGGCCGCACCGAAGGCTTCACGCTGGCGGCACTTGCCACCGGCTCGCCGGGCGAAATCGTCCAGGCTGACATCACCGGCCATGACGGCGCCCGGCTGATCGCGGCGCCGCTTGCCGCCCGCGCCGCCTGAGAAACGCAAAGCATGGCTGGTTTTTTCAAGAAGATATTTTCGTTTGGCAAGAAAGAGGTGGTCGAGGAGCGCATCGACGAGACCGCTCCGCTGCCGCCGATCAAATGGGAAGCGCTCGATGCGCTGAAGCCGGCGGCCGAGCAGGTCGTTCCGGAATTCCTGAAGCGCGACGAGCCGCGGCCCGAGGCGGAGGCCGTGCCGGTACCGCCGGCCGAGCCGGAGGTCACGCCAGAGCCGGCACCTGTCGAGGAGCCAACGCCCGCGCCGGCACCGATCGTCCCGTCCGAGCCGGAAATTCAGCCAGAGCCCACACCGATCGAGGAACCGCAGGCGCCACCGGCCCCCGAAATACCCGCCGAAGAGCCGGCGCCACCGGAAAAGCCTGATGTGCCAGCCGTGCCGGAGCGCGTTCCGGAACCGGCGCCGCAAGAGATTCCAGTCCCGGGACCGGAACTGCCGGAGATGGTGCCGGAAGAACCGGAACAACAGCCTTGGCCTGCGCCGGTCGAAGTGCCGGCCCTTGCTGTCGAGGCACGATCAGAGATCCCTTCCCAGCTTGGCGCTGCCCCTCATCCGGCTGCCGCCACCTTCTCCCCGTATAGAGACGGGGAGAAGGAAGCTGAACGCGACGCCGCGCCTGCCCCTGCAGACGTCGAAGAAGAAGCCGCAGCGCTGACGCCCCCCTCTCCCCGCCTCTTGCGGGGGTCCGAAGGACGGGCGAGACCCGAGGCTCGCCCCGGAACGGGTAAGGGTGAGGGGCAGCGCCAACCTGAGCAGGTCGCGGCACCGCCTGCCGCGGCTTCTCCAGCCAGTGTATCTGAAGCGCCCGCCGCCGAAATCGCGCCTCCCATTCGCCAGCCCGCGCCGATCGAATCGCAGCCCGTCATTGCCGAGATTGCGCCCGAACCGCAGGCCGTGCCGAAACCGGAACCAAAGCCCGCGCCCGGCAAGGTGACCGTCACCAAGAAGGTCGAACAGAAGGCAGAACCGCAGAAGGCGCCGGAGCCGGCGCCGAGACGCTCGTGGTTCCAGCGCATGAAGGACGGGCTCGCCCGCTCCTCGAAAGAACTGACCGGCAACATCGCCGGCGTCTTCACCAAGCGCAAGCTCGACGAGGAGACGCTGCAGGACCTGGAGGACGTGCTGATCCGCGCCGATCTCGGCATGGAAACCGCGCTGCGCGTCACCGATGCCCTGGCCTCCAGCCGCTATGGCAAGGACGTCTCCGACGCGGAAGTGCGCGCCATCATGGCGGCTGAGGTGGAAAAGGTGCTGACCCACGTCGCCATGCCGCTGGAGCTCGACCTCTCGCACAAGCCGCATGTCATTCTTGTGGTCGGCGTCAACGGCACCGGCAAGACCACCACCATTGGCAAGCTCGCCGCCAAGCTGACCGATGGCGGCCTGTCGGTGATGCTCGCCGCCGGCGACACCTTCCGCGCCGCCGCGATCGAGCAATTGAAGATCTGGGGCGAGCGGACGAAATCGCCGGTGATCGCCTCCAAGATCGGCGCCGATGCCGCCGGTCTTGCTTACGACGCCTTCGAGAAGGCGAAGGAGGCCGGCTCCGACGTGCTGATCATCGACACCGCCGGGCGCCTGCAGAACAAGACCGAACTGATGGCCGAGCTCGAAAAGATCGTCCGTGTGCTCGGCAAGCTCGATCCGGAAGCGCCGCACACGGTGCTGCAGACGGTCGACGCCACCACCGGCCAGAACGCGCTCAACCAGGTCGAGATCTTCCGCAATGTCGCCGGCGTCAACGGTCTGGTGATGACCAAGCTGGACGGCACGGCGCGTGGCGGTATTCTGGTGGCGATCGCGGCAAAGCACAAACTGCCGGTCTATTTCATCGGCGTCGGCGAACAGGTCGACGACCTCGAACCTTTTTCGGCAAGCGAATTCGCCAGGGCGATCGCTGGAGTGGCGTAACGAGCATATCCCAAGAAGTTACAGGCTTTTTGGATCGGATTATGCGTAAGAAAGAGATTCCATGAACCCGCCTATCCTCGAAAGCGACCTTTCCGACCCGCGCCGCAAGACGCTGAACCCCGCTCTGAAATTCGCTCTCGAACTCGGACCGGGCCTTGTGTTCTTTTTCACGACCATTCGCGGTGAGTGGCTCGCCCAGAAATTCCCCATCCTGACGCATCTGGGCGAACCGCTGCTGATCGCCACCGCCTTCTTCATGGTGGCCACGGCGCTGTCGCTGGCCGTTTCGTGGCTGGTGATGCGCAGCTTGCCGATCATGCCGCTGGTATCGGGCATCATCGTTTTCGGATTTGGGGCGTTGGCGCTGTGGCTGCAGGACAAGACCTTTGCCTACATGAAGCCGACGATCATCAATTCCCTGTTCGGCCTGACGCTGCTCGGCGGACTGGCATTCGGCAGATCGCTTCTCGGTTATGTCTTTGATTCGGCTTTCAGCCTCGACGCCGAAGGGTGGCGCAAGCTCACCTTCCGCTGGGGACTGTTCTTTCTTTTCCTGGCTGCGCTGAACGAAGTGATGTGGCGGAATTTTTCGGAGGAAACCTGGCTTTATTTCAAGGTCTGGGGCACGATTCCCATCACTCTCGTCTTCACTTTCAGCCAGATGCCGCTGATCCTGCGCCATTCGCTCGAGGAAAAGCCGGCAGAGGAAGAGAAGGCCGGCAAATAGGGAGAGGGCCATGGAATTCGTCACCACGCGCGACGAGCTGAGGACGATCTACAAGACGCCACGCCCGACCGACGGCTCGATCCGCAAGGAATTGAAGGCGCTCGATGGCCATTGCCGTTCCTTCATCGGCAAGAGCCCGTTCGTGCTGATCGGCTCGTCCGACGGCGCCGGCAACGCCGACGTGACTCCCAAGGGCGACAGGCCGGGCTTCGCCGCCGTGCTCGACGACCAGACCATCGCCATCCCCGACCGGCCCGGCAACAACCGGCTCGACACGCTGGAGAACATCCTCCTCAACCCGTCGGTCGGGCTGCTCTTCCTCATCCCCGGCATGAACGAGACGCTGCGCGTCAATGGCGACGCCCGCATCACCATCGACGCCGGTTTGCGCGAGCGCCTGGCCGTCGACGGCAAGGAACCGCAAAGCGTCGTCGTGGTCACCGTCAAAGCCGCGTACATGCATTGCGCCAAGGCCTTCATGCGCTCCGATCTATGGAAGCCGGAGACCTGGTACGACCGCTCGACGCTGCCGACACTCGGCCAGATCCTGCGCGACCAGCTGGCGCTGGCCGATTCGGTCGAGGCGACGGACCGCTGGCTGGACGAAAGCTACAGGCAGACGATGTGGTAGTCTTCGCGGACACGATTCGTCAGAGTTTTACCCTTGCTGAACCTCCTTGCCATTTCCGGCAGCCTGCGGGCGGCCTCCACCAATTCGGCCCTGGTCGCCGCACTGGCGCGGAATGCACCGCCCGGCTGTCGCGTCACCATCTATGACGGGCTTGGCCGTCTGCCGATCTTCAATCCCGACGAGGAAGGCGAACGGACGCCGCAAGAAGCCTCGGCGCTGATCGACGCCGTCACCCATGCCGACGGCGTCATTGTCTCCTGTCCGGAATATGCCCATGGCGTTCCGGGCGGGCTGAAGAACGGGCTCGACTGGCTGGTGTCGCGCGACGCCGCCGTCGACAAGCCGGCCATGCTGGTGCACGCCTCACCGCGCTCGCTGTTTGCCCGCGCCGCCTTGGCCGAAATCATGCGGACCATGTCGTTTGCGCTTTATGACGGCGGGTCGCTCGAGATTGCGCTGCTGGGCAAGAAGTCGCTGGAGACCGACACCATCCTGGCGGAGCCGACAAATGTGCTGGCAATGCGCGACGCGCTGTCCGCCTTCGCGGATTTCATCGCGACGCGTTGATGCTCAACGGCCACCACCCGCCGTCGTCGGGGGGCTTCGGCCATTCTCTAGCGTCAGCGGCTATCAAGCGTTCTACCTAACCCTTCCGCAGCGTCTCGACATCGGTCTTGCCGACGTACCAGTCGCGCGCGTTGACCTCTTCGAAGACCACCCAGACATCGTCGTTACCCAGTCCGGTGGCTTCCATGATGGCCGCCGTGACCTTCTTGGCGATGTCCGCCTTCTTGCCGGCGGGGTCGGCCGCGATCACTTCCTTGACGAGGCGGATGTTGACGAATGGCATGATTTTCTCCCCTTCGATCTTGTTGACGGCAGCTCAGTACGTTTTGGCGCCGTTGACCATGAGCCGGACCATGTAGAGCGAAGTGGTGCCGGCGATGTAGAGACAATTCAGCTTGTTGCCGCCGAACACGCAATTGGCGGTGACCTCCGGTACCTTGACCTTGCCGATCAGCGTCCCGTCCGGATCGTAGCAGTGGATGCCGTCGGCCGCACTGGTCCAGATGCGGCCGCCCTCATCGAGCCTGAAGCCGTCGAACAGTCCGGCCGTGCAGTCGGCGAAGACTTTTCCGCCGGAAACCTTCTTGCCGCCCTTGCCGACATTGAACACGCGGATATGAGCAGGATCATGCGCGCCATGCGTGCGGCCGGTGTCGGCGACATAGAGCTTGCTCTCGTCGAGCGAGAAGGCGAGGCCGTTGGGCCTGACCATGTCGGTGATCACGGCTTCGACCTCACCGGTGCCGGGATCGACCCGGTAGACATGGCAGGCGCCGATCTCGCTCTCCGCCTTGTCGCCCTCGTAATCATTGTCGATGCCGTAGCTCGGATCGGTGAACCAGATCGATCCATCCGACTTGACAACCGCGTCGTTGGGCGAATTCAGCCGCTTGCCACGCCATTTCGCGGCAATGGTGGTGATCGAGCCATCATGCTCGGTGCGGCTGACGCGCCGGCCCGAATGCTCGCAGGTGACCAGCCGGCCCTGCCGGTCGACGGTGTTGCCGTTGGAATTGCCCGATGGCTGACGGAACACGCTGACATGGCCGTCGGTCTCGTCGAAGCGCAGCATGCGGTTGTTCGGGATATCAGACCAGACCACATAGCGGCCGGCGGCGAACCAGGCTGGCCCCTCCGCCCATTGGCAGCCGGTGAAGAGCTTGTTGACATGCGCGTTCGTGCCGATCAGGCGCGCGAAGCGCGGATCGAGAATTTCGTAGTCTTCGGCGGCCATGGCTTCCCTCCCAGGTCATTCAACGCGGCACCGTCACCGATCAAGCCAGCCGGCGATCAATAAGGCAAGATCGATCATCAAATCGTCCGCAACTCCTGCAGACGTGATGAGGGCGCCAATGCGCGTCAAGGACGCTTGACTCCGGTTAAGCGCGATTAACCCCGGTTAAGGGCACTTAACCCGGGTTAAGCTCGCTTAACCGGCTATGCGCTGAGTGCAATGGTGCATTGCAACATCTTCTTTTTGCAACGCACCAATCCTATGTCATGCTTCGTACTGATCAAGGGAGGAAGAACCGGCCGCCAGGAATGCGGCACAGAAGGAACCTTGCTATGATCTTCAACGATCTCATGAACCGCGCTCGCAACAGCATTGCCAAGCGCAAGCACTACAACCGCCTCGTCGCCGAAATCGACAGCTTTTCCAGCCGCGATCTGGCCGACATGCGCGCCGACCGCTCGGAAATGCTCTACCAGGTCCACAAGCAGATCTACGGCTGAGTATTCGGTCGACCTATCACGTTCGTCATCCTTGGGCGTAGCGGCGCGAAGCGGAGCGAAGACCCAAGGATCCATGCCGCGACTTTCGAGCACGGCAGCGATGCAGAACACTTGTTTTGTGATGATTCGTGATTTCGCGCGTTAGCAAGCGCGCGTTTCGGGCCCCCGCATTTCTTAGCAAAATGTCACGGCATGGATCCCAGGGTCTCCGCGACGTCGCTTCGCTCCTGCTCCGCCCTGGGATGACGAAGTCATAGGGCACCCCGTCAGTTGGGCGCCGCAAGCGCCTTGTCGATCTGCGGCAACAGCAGCGTCTGCGCCGTCTCGGGCGTCAGCGGGCCGACATGCTTGTAGGCGATCTTGCCGTCCTTGCCGATGACGAAGGTTTCCGGCACGCCGTAGACACCCCAGTCGATCGCCGTGCGTCCGGCCTCGTCGACACCGATCGCCTGGAACGGGTTGCCGAGATCGCCGAGGAACCGGCGGGCGTTTTCCGGCTGGTCCTTGTAGTTCAGCGCCGCCATGACGAAGCGCTTGTCCTGCGCCAGCGCCAGCAGCACCGGATGTTCCTCCCGGCACGGCGCGCACCATGACGCGAACACGTTGACCAGCGTGACCTTGCCGGCGAACAATTTCGAATCGAGGCCCGGCAGGTTGCTGCCCTCGAGCGCCGGCAGGTTTGTCTGTGGCGCCGGCTGGCCGATCAGCGCCGATGGCACCTCCGAAACATCGCGCCCCGACAAGAGCTGAGACAGGAACAATCCTGCCAGGCCGACGAAAATCAACAGCGGCAAAAGCACGAACAGGCGGCGACGGGGCGGGGCGGGCGTCTCGGTTTCCATGCTCATGACTTGATGGCCTTGTCGGAGCGACGCCGCACGCCGGACGCTTCCAGTTCGGCGAGCTCACGCTTTCGGGCCCGCTGGTCGATCAGGATCCAGCCGATCAGTCCGGCCAGCGCCACGGCGGTGATCGCGTAGGCAGCGGTGACGTAGAGTGCATGCGCGCTCATGCCTGCCGCCCCCTCGACGACATCCTACTCTCCAATCGGATCCTTCCGTCTCGCTCGATCATGCTTTTCCTTAACGGCGTGCCGGCGGCTTCGCAATCGGCCGCCGCGCCGCAGCCTCCGAACATAGGCGGTCGCCGCGCCGCGGCCTTTGATGTCACGCAAATGCTGACCGACGTCACTCAATCCGTTCCGTGGCGCAGCGCCAGCGCCGCCGAGACCGGGCCCAGCACGGCAAGAAACAGGGTCAGCGCGGCAAGAATGAGGAAGGGCTGCAGAAACGGATCGGGATTGGCCGTCGCGCCGTAGCTCGCCGAAACGCCGAAGATCAGTACCGGGATGGTCAGCGGCAGCACCAGCACCGAGATCAGCAACCCGCCACGCGGCAGCGCCCCCGCCACCGCCGCACCGGCAGCACCTATGAAGGTGATCGCCGGCGTGCCGACCAGCAGTGTCAGCGCCGTGGCGCCGATGGCGAGCGGCTCCATGTTCATGAACAGGCCAAGCAAGGGAGCGGCAATGACCAGCGGCAGCACGCTGCCCGCCCAATGCGCCAGGCATTTCGTCAGCACGGTCAAAGCCAGCATGTGGCGGTCGTTGCCGAGCACCAGCAGATCGAGCGAGCCGTCCTCGCGGTCGGCCTGGAACAGCCGGTCGAGCCCGAGAAGGCAAGACAGCAGCGCGCCGATCCACAGGATTGCCGGGCCGATGCGGGCGAGCAGCCTGAGGTCCGGCCCAACCCCGAACGGGATGGTGGCAATGACGGCAAGGAAGAAGATCACGCCGGTCAACGCGCCGCCGCCGGCACGGATATTGAGGCGGATATCGCGGAGGAAGAGCGCTAGCATGATTTGAGATGCCTCTGCCCAGGCACCCCCCTCTGTCCTGCCGGACATCTCCCCCTCAAGGGGGGAGATTGGCAGTCCATGCGTCGCGCCAGTCCTCGAACGCCGGAGATTAGCGAAGGCGCGGGCAACATCCGATCTCCCCCCTTGAGGGGGAGATGCCCGGCAGGGCAGAGGGGGGCGTCGCAGAGCGGCGACATCAAGAAGCTACCCCCATTCTCAATTCCTTCGCCCCCTCCAGCCCCAGCGGCAGATGTGTCGCCGCGATAATCATCCCGCCATCCCCACAATGCCTCGTCATCAGCGCGGCGAAGCGCCCTTCCGAAGCCTTGTCCAGTCCCGCCGTCGGCTCGTCGAGCAGCCACAGCGGCCGATGGCTGACCAGCAGTTTCGCGATCGCCGCCCGCCGCCTCTGCCCGGTCGAGAGATAGCCGAATGGCAGATGGCCGATGCTGCCCAGCCCGACCATGTCCAGCGCCTCTTCGACGCCGACATGGCCGGTGCCGTTGAAGTCGCGCCAGAAGCGCAGGTTTTCCGCCACGCTGAGCGCCGTCTTCATCGCGTTGTGGTGGCCAAGATAATGACAGGCCGAAGCGATCGACGGAAACGCCTCGCCACCATCTTCGATCCGCACGCTGCCTTCCGCCACCGCAAGCAGTCCGGCGATGACCCGCAGCAAGGTCGATTTGCCTGATCCGTTCGGCCCGGTGACGACCAGCGCCTGACCATCCAGCAGGGCAAAGCCGATGCCGGAAAACACCGTGTCGCCGCCGCGTTCGCCGCCCAGATTTTCGGCGATAAGCCGCATCCCTCACCCGTCCTCGAAACAATGTGTCGCGGCTGCTATCGCATCGCACAAAATAGCCTTTGAACTGTCTAGAACTATTCCAGAAAATTCTCTATATGCGGTGCATCCGTGCCAGCGGTCGGCACGGGAAGCGAATTAGCGCCGAACCAGCGCACGCGCCGCCTTGAACGGCTCGGGTTGCTTGGGAACGGACAGCGGAAATGGCCGTACCCGCACCTTTGCGCGTGATTGCATGCCATCGGCGTCCGTTCCCTTTCAGGCTGAACAGACAAGGACGGACCGCACGTGTCAAAATCCCTCGATAGTTTCAATTGCCGCCGCACGCTGACCGCGAGCGGTACCGAGTATGTCTATTTCGACCTCATCGAGGCCGAGAAGAACGGCCTTACCGGCATCGCCCAGCTGCCCTATTCGATGAAGGTGCTGCTGGAGAACCTGCTGCGCAACGAAGACGGCCGCTCCGTCACCAAGGAGAGCATCCAGGCGGTCGCCGGCTGGCTGACCGACAAGGGCACCGCCGGCGTCGAGATCGCCTATCGCCCGGCCCGCGTGCTGATGCAGGATTTCACCGGCGTTCCGGCCGTGGTCGATCTCGCCGCCATGCGCGACGCCATGGCCTCGCTCGGCGGCGACCCGCAGAAGATCAACCCGCTGGTGCCTGTCGACCTCGTCATCGACCACTCCGTCATCGTCGATGAATTCGGCACGCCGATGGCCTTCGCCCGCAATGTCGAGCTCGAATACGAGCGCAACGAGGAGCGCTACAAGTTCCTGAAATGGGGCCAGCAGGCCTTCCGCAACTTCCGCGTCGTGCCGCCCGGCACCGGCATCTGCCACCAGGTCAACCTCGAATATCTCGGCCAGGTCGTCTGGACCAACACCGAGGACGGCGAAACCACCGCCTACCCCGACACCTGCGTCGGCACCGATTCGCACACCACGATGATCAACGGCCTTGGCGTGCTCGGCTGGGGCGTCGGCGGCATCGAGGCCGAGGCGGCCATGCTCGGCCAGCCGGTCTCCATGCTCTTGCCCGAGGTCATCGGCTTCCGCCTCACCGGCAAGCTCAAGGAAGGCGTCACCGCCACCGACCTCGTGCTCACCGTCACCCAGATGCTGCGCAAGAAGGGCGTCGTCGGCAAGTTCGTCGAGTTCTTTGGTCCAGGCCTCTCCAACATGACGCTGGCCGACCGCGCAACCATCGGCAACATGGCGCCGGAATATGGCGCCACCTGCGGCTTCTTCCCGGTCGACAGCGAAACCATCCGCTACCTCACAATGTCCGGCCGCAGCGAGGACCGCATCGCGCTGGTCGAAGCCTATTCCAAGGCGCAAGGCCTGTGGCGCGACACCGGCTCGGCCGATCCGGTCTTCACCGACCTGCTCGAACTGGACCTCGGCAGCGTCGTGCCGTCGATGGCCGGCCCCAAGCGCCCCGAGGGCCGTGTCGCGCTCGAAGGCATTCCGGCCGGCTTCGCCAAGGCGATGGAGACCGAGTACAAGAAGGCGGCCGAGATCTCCAAGCGCTATGCCGTCGAAGGCACCTCTTACGATCTCGGTCATGGCGATGTCGTCATCGCCGCCATCACCTCCTGCACCAACACCTCGAACCCGAGCGTGCTGATCGGCGCCGGCCTCCTGGCACGCAACGCCAACCGGCTCGGCCTCAAGCAGAAGCCCTGGGTGAAGACCTCGCTGGCCCCCGGCAGCCAGGTGGTCGCCGAATATCTGGAGAAATCCGGCCTGCAGAAGGAGCTCGACCAGATCGGCTTCAACCTCGTCGGCTTCGGCTGCACCACCTGCATCGGCAATTCCGGCCCGCTGCCGGCGCCGATCTCGAAAACCATCAACGACAAGGGCCTGATTGCTGCCGCGGTCTTGTCCGGCAACCGCAATTTCGAAGGCCGTGTCTCGCCCGACGTGCAGGCGAACTATCTCGCCTCGCCGCCGTTGGTCGTCGCCCATGCGCTGGCTGGAACCGTCACCAAGGACCTCACCACCGAGCCGCTCGGCGAGGACAAGAACGGCAATCCGGTCTACCTCAAGGATATCTGGCCGAGCTCGGCCGAGATCCAGGAATTCATCGAGAAGAACGTCACCCGCGAGCTGTTCGCCCGCAAATACGCCGACGTCTTCAAGGGTGACGAACACTGGCAGAAGGTCCAGGCGCCGGAAGGCCAGACCTATGCCTGGGACGACAACTCGACCTATGTGCAGAACCCGCCCTATTTCGCCGGCATGACCGCCGGGTTCGGCAAGATCGGCGACATCAAGGGCGCCCGCGTGCTCGGCCTGTTCGGCGACAAGATCACCACCGACCACATCTCGCCGGCGGGCTCGATCAAGGCGGCCTCACCGGCCGGCAAGTACCTCACCGATCATGGCGTCGGCGTCGCCGACTTCAACCAGTACGGCACGCGGCGCGGCAATCACGAGGTGATGATGCGCGGCACCTTCGCCAACATCCGCATCCGCAACCACATGCTGGGCGAGAACGGCAGGGAAGGCGGCTACACCATCCACTACCCGTCGAAGGAGGAGGAATCGATCTACGACGCGGCGATGGAGTACAAGAAGGAAGGCGTGCCGCTGGTCATCTTCGCCGGCGTCGAATACGGCAACGGCTCGTCGCGCGACTGGGCGGCCAAGGGAACGAATCTCCTTGGTGTCCGCGCGGTCATCGCCCAGTCCTTCGAGCGCATCCATCGCTCGAACCTGGTCGGCATGGGTGTCATTCCCTTCGTCTTCGAGGACGGCACCTCCTGGGCCTCGCTCAACCTGAAGGGCGACGAGCTGGTCGAAATCGACGGACTGAGCGCCATCAAGCCGCGCCAGACGATGACCGCCAGGATCACCTATGGCGACGGCACGGTGAAGAATGTGCCGATCATCTGCCGCATCGATACGCTGGACGAGCTCGACTACTTCAAGAACGGCGGCATCCTGCAATACGTACTGCGAGACTTGGCTGCATAGCAGCAGCCAGGGAATAGGGCTTGGGCAGTAGGCAGTTAGGGAAGACGAGACCTACTGCCTACTGCCTGCCTTCGGCGCCCCATACCGCGCCGCCGCAGCCAGAAGCACGCCGAGCATCAGCCCGTTGAGGATGTGCCACAGGAAATGCGTGCCGAGCGGAAAGCTGGCGCAGACCATCGGATCGATCATCCGGCAGATGACGGAGACGACGAAGATCGCCGACCCCGCCAGATTGTACCAGCCGGCCCGATTGCCACCCGCCGCCACCAGGGTGCCGAAGAAGGCGAGCGCGAGGAACGGCGGCAGATAGCCTGTCGTGCCGTTCGATGCCTGGCGCAGCCAATCCGGCACGGCCAGCGTCACCAGCCCGGCAACCGCGTAGAAGGCAACGAAGATGACAATGGCCTTGCCCCATCGCATGCCGAGGAAGCGGCGCAGGTTGAACAGCGTGTAGGCCAGCGTGAAACCGGCGATCGGCAGCACGTCGGCCCAGATGGTGCCCTTGGTGGCAAAGGTATGGAATATCGTCGAGCCGATGCCGATCGCCACCACCCACCAGGCCAGCACCTCGGCAAAGGTGCCGGTGCCCAGCCTTCGCACCTCGCGCACGCCCCACAGGCCGGCGGCGATGAAAGCGAGATTTGTCAGGACATTGACCGGCTCGGCCCAGAGTCCCGGTCCGGTTCTCTCGCAGTAGAGATCGACCGGCGCCAAAAGTGTTTGCCACATCGTGATTGCCGCCCGAATCGGTTTCCACCCTGAGTGCAGGCCTTGGTCCTATTGCGCCGTTGCGGTCGGTTGCAATGGCAAAAATTTCACCGCAACGTGACTTCCTGTTGACTTCCGGTTCTGCCACATATTTCAGCAATCACAATAAAGCCGGCACCACCGGCGGGAATCGGAATGGCCATGGCCTCGCGAAAATCATTGTGGCTGGCAGCCCTTGCGCTGGCCTTCTCGGCGTGTGCCGGCGCTGGTCATGCCGGCGGGTCCGACCAAACCGACAGGCCCTTGGGCGTGGTCGAGCTGTTCACCAGCCAGGGCTGCAATTCCTGCCCGCCGGCCGATGCGTTGTTTGCCGAACTTGCCGCCAAGGAAGACATTGTCGCGCTCGCCTATCACGTCGATTACTGGGACTATCTTGGCTGGCAGGACACGCTGAGCCGCAAGGAGAACACCGAGCGGCAATATGATTACATGCGCGCCTTCGGCAGCCGCTCCGTCTACACGCCGCAGGCCGTCATCAACGGCCGCGTCCATGTCAACGGCGCCAGCCGCGGCGAGGTCGACGGCGCGCTCGCCCGTCTGGCGAAGACCGGCGAAGGCATGCGGGTCGCCATCAAGGTCAGCCGAACCAGCGACCGCGTGATGATCGACGCCGGCGATGCCGGCACCGGCCCCAGCGATGCTCATGTCGTCATCGTCTATTTCGACCCGCCGCAGACGATCAAGATCGGCCAGGGTGAGAACACCGGCCGCAAGATGACCTACTGGAACGCTGTTACGGGTATCCAGACCGCCGGCATGTGGCACGGCAAGGCGCAGCGCTACGAATTGCCGATGAGCGAGATTTCCAAGAAGGGCGGCTGCGCCGTGCTGCTGCAATCGGTCGGCAAGGATGGCATGCCCGGTCCTATTCTGGGCGCAGCCTTCATCCACAAGCCTTAGGCACCTTCACATCCTGATTGAGCGCCGCTATCTCGCCGATGGCGGGACGATCGCCATTTCCGGTAGGTTGCAGTTACACCTAACAATTGGCACATAATGGGAAGGGACGCGAATCGCGTTCCGTCTCTGTTCCGGGACCCATGAGTCGCAAGTCAAGCGAAATCCGTGGTTTCACCCAAACATATTCCATCCCATTTTTAGTTATTGTGGCATGGGAGCCCTTGTACGGTCGGTCAAAATCTGCCATATGGCATTTTACCGAAACAAGGCCCCACGCCATGGACTTCAAGAAGGCACTGCAAGACGAGATTTTCGGCCTTGAGGCTTCGCTAAAGGCGCAGCCCGATCCGAGGCTTGTGAAGCTGCATGAGCTGCGCCGTGTCCTTGCCATTTATAATGGCGAGGCACCTGCCTTGGCATCTTCGCCGGCATCTCGTGTCTCCATCGAAGAAGAAGGCAAGCCTGCCCGTCGCGGACGGACGCCCGATCCGATGAGGCAGGCCGCAATCGATGAAGCCCGTGAAATCCTGTCCTCGGCACTCGGACCAATGAGAACGGGCGAGATTTACAAAAGGCTGGAGAGGCGGGGCATCACGCTCGGCGGCACTTTGCCAGCCAACAACCTGTCTGCTCTTCTATATCACCACCCGGATTTTGTCTCGCATGGCAGGACCGGGTGGACTCTGAAATCTTCGGATGGTGAGCCTTCCGAAAACGAAAAACCCGCTGACCCTGTTTCCGAGGGGGAACAGTCAGCGGGTTTATCTCAACCCAGTGCGCAAGGCGGTGAGCCCGGCCGGGAGGTGGAACATGACAACATAATCAGTTGACCCGCTTGGGCGGCTGAGGCGTTGGCGCGCCTTGGTCGCCTGTTGGGCCGGGGAGTGGTTCCGTTCCTGGGTTTGCACCATGGGGCGCGGGGTCCAACTCCCCGTCGGTCCACCAAATTCTATAGCAGAGTCTGATGGATTCGTCAAACCGGGCTGCCTTTTATGGTGGCCCGGTTATGCCATTTTCTGTGAATTGAATGCCACGCAATTCCAGCGCCGCTAGTAAGGCATTCATAATGTTGCCGATGGGAACGTGGCGTCCCTTTTCAAAGTCACGCACCGTCGAAAGCGAAACGCCACCGACTTCGGTCATCCTGAGGCAGAGCAGGAACGACGCGACGTCGCGGAGACTCATGCCAAGACTTTTAACACAGATTGGCAAAAGCAGGGATGAAGGCCAATCTCCCTCCTTGTGCGGGAGATGTCCGGCAGGACACGAGGGGAGCGCGAAGGATCGCCAGCGTTAGCGGATGGAGCAACGAAGCTGCGCACCTGCCGAAGGGCTCCGGCGTCGATCACCCAGGCAACAAAAAACCGACGCCAGCTTGCTTCTGACGTCGGTTATTTAGGTTTTGGGATCGTCGCACCCGGTCTTTCCGAGGAAAAACCGAGGTTGGTTCGATCCGACGCAGACCCGTGGGCGGGGGGCTTGGGGTTTACGAGCCGGTGCCGGACCGAACCGTCTCAGGCAACGCCGGTAAATTCGTCGGACATTGGGGCATGAGCGCGGATAAAAAAAGGCAGAAATGTGGCGAAGCATCACCAATTCCAACACGGCGTTTCATAAAAGTGACTGGACGTTGCGGAAACAGCGCAGCACGGGGCTCGCTTCGTCGGGTCTTGCAATTCCTTCGCGAACGCGCCAACTTTGGTTGGCAAAGATTCATTATGAAGGATCGAGGCATGACCGATGACGGCGGCGGGACGGGGGATGGCGACGCATCCGCAATATTGATCCCGCTGCACGAGGCGAGACGCGAGCGCCTCGATCAGCCGGTGCGGTTCGACCGGCGTGAACTGGACCAGATCCTCAGGATCTACGGGCGCATGGTCGCCGCCAATGAATGGCGGGACTACGCCATCGACCACCTCACCGACCGCGCCGTGTTTTCCGTCTTCCGCCGCACCAGCGAAGTGCCGCTGTTCCAGATCGTCAAGGATCCGAAACTGGCCCGTAAGCAGGGCGCCTTTGCCGTCATCGCCGCCGGCGGCCGCATCCTCAAGCGCGGCCAGGAGCTTGGCCGCGTGCTTGGGGTGTTCGACGGCAAGCTGAAGCTGGTCGAGGCCTAGAGCATGATCCCGAAAAGTGGAATCCGGTTTTCGGGAAAGATCATGCTCAAACAAAGAGATAGAGCCCATCCCGATTCCAGTGCAGCGCTTTTCCGTCCGGAATTGCTTGAAAAATCAAGGCGTTACTTTTGCTGGCGGAATTTCCGCTCCGGCAGCGAATCCTGATCAGGCGGCGCCGACGCCCCGCCGTTCAACGACAGCTGCATGAAGACCGTGTCCAGCCAGCGCCCGTGCTTGTAGCCGGACCCTTCGAGGCGGCCCGAATGGCGAAAGCCGAGCTTTTCGTGCAGCCGCACCGAAGCGCTGTCCGGCCGCCCGTCGCCGATCACCGCGACGATCTGGCGAAAGCCCGCCGCGCGGCATGCCTCGATCAGGTGCCGCATCAGCAACAAGCCAATCCCCCGGCCCTTGGCCTCGGGCGCGACATAGACGGAATCCTCGACGATGAAGCGGTAGGCCGGGCGCGGCCGGAACGCCCCGGCATAGGCATAGCCAAGCACGGCGCCGTCCTTCTCCGCCACCAGATAGGGAAAGCCGCCGGCCATCAGACCGTCGAAGCGGGCCCCCATTTCGGCGCGGCTGGGTGGCTCCAACTCGTAGCTGGCGGTGCCGTGCGTCACGGCATCGGCGTAGATTTCCGTGATTCGGTCGAGGTCGGCCGACCTGGCGGCCCGAATGATGCTGCTCATAATTTATGCAAGTCGTTCATGTGCCTCCTATAAAGCAAAGGCCGACACAAAAGAAAAGGGCGGCCGTTGGGCCGCCCCTTCCAAACTCTCTGGTCCAGACAAAGCCTTAGCGGCGATCACCCATGAACTGCAGCAGGAACATGAACAGGTTGATGAAGTCGAGATAGAGCCTCAGGGCACCCATGATCGCCTTGCGGCCGGCGACATCCGAAGCGTCGCCATCGAAATACATCTCCTTGATCTTCTGCGTGTCATAGGCGGTGAGGCCCGAGAAGATCAGCACGCCGATCGCCGAAACGGCGAAGGACAAGGCCGACGACTGCAGGAAGATGTTGATCACCATTGCGATGATCAGGCCGAACACGCCCATGATCAGGAACGAGCCCATCGCGGTCAGGTCGCGCTTGGTCGTGTAGCCGTAGAGCGACAGCGCGCCGAAGGCCGCTGCGGTGGCGAAGAAGGTCTGCGAAATGCTGGCCGTCGTGTAGACCAGGAAGATCGACGACAGCGACAGGCCGACGAGGCCGGCATAGACCCAGAACGTCGTCTGCGCCGCCGCAACGCTCATCGACTGGACACGGAACGACAGGAACATCACAGCGGCCAGCGGGGCGAAGATCACCACCCAGCGCAGCGGCGAGCCGAAGATCGCGTAGCCGAACGAGGTCAGCATCTCGCCGCTCGGCAGCGTCGCGACGGCCGAGGCCGGATCGGTGGTGGTGGCCAGCATGATCGTTCCGACAGCGGCAAGGCCGGTGATGAGGAGGCCAAGCCCCATCAGATTGTAGACCTTGATCATGTAGGCGCGCAGGCCTTGATCGATATCAGCACCGACGCCGACGCCGGGCACGGCGCGCGTCTGGTAGTTGCGAATGGGATCAGCCATTGTAGTCCTCTATTGCTTCTGCCCCGTCCGGTGTCAGGTCCACCCGGACCCAGGCGCCGCTGGCAGGGCTCCAGCATGCCTGTGGCGAAATATGATGGTTATTCGCGTCAAGAACAAGACCGTAACGGGGTGTAATGCTTCGTGAGGCACGCATGGCCCGGTTTTTCGGCCTTTGAAGGCAAAACATTACTCCGATTTAACCAAATGCCGGCGGCCAGCCCATCGCCAGCACATGGAACTTAGGCGACTCAGAGGTTGCGCAGCACCGGCGCGGCCTTGTGGCCAAGCACCCGCCAGGTGCCGGCGAGACCGATGCCGACCGTGATCACCAGCGCAAAGACGATCGTCGCCACCGCCACTTCGGGCATGAAATGCGACGGCAATGTCATGATGCGCGCGACGACGAACCAGGCAGCGGCACTGCCGGCGGCCAACGCGAAGATCGCGGTCGCGAGCCCGATCAGCATGTATTCGAGCGAGAAGGCGGCAATCAGCGTCGTGCGCGTCGCGCCCAGCGTCTTCAGCACCACCGCATCGTGGATGCGCGCCCGGTTGCCGGCGGCAAGCGCGCCCGCCAGCACCAGCACCGAAGCGATCAGCGCCACGCCGGCCGCGGCCCGGATCGCCGTGCCGAGCTGCCCGACCAGCCGGTTGACGACATCGAGCGCATCCTTGACCCGGACCGTCGTCACCGCCGGGAAGGCGCGGGTGACGGCATTGAGGATGCGAGCGTCGTCAGCCGTCGAGGCATTCTTTTCGGTCAGCGTCGCCATCCAGCCATGCGGGGCGCCGGCGAATGTGTTGGGCGAGAACACCATGACGAAATTGATGCCCATCGTCTCCCATTCGACCTGACGGAAATTGGCGATCCTGGCCGTCACGTTGCGGCCGAGCACGTTGACGGTGATGGTGTCGCCGAGCTTCAGCCCGATCTCCTTGCCTTCCACGGCCGAAAACGAGACCAGCGGCTCGCCGGCATAATTGTCCGGCCACCAGCTGCCCTCGGTCAGCGTCGCGTTTTCCGGCTGCCTGGCGTCATAAGTCAGGCCGCGATCGCCTTTCAGCACCCAGGCGCCTTCGGCCGGAACCTTGACCTTGTCGACGCCGACGCCGTTCAGCGCCATCACACGGCCGCGCAGCATCGGCACCGTGGCCAGTGTTCCCCGGGGCGCCTCCTTGCCGATCAGCGCGGAGAAGGAAGCGACATCGCTGCTCTGGATGTCGACGAAGAAGAAATTCGGCGCCCGCTCCGGCAGGCTGCCGGAAATCTGCCGCCGCAGATTGCCGTCGATCAGCGCCAGCGTCACCAGCAGCGTCAGCCCGAGCCCCAGCGACAGCACCACCGATGGGGTCAACGCCCCGGGCCTGTGGATGTTGCCTACGGCGAGCCGCAGCGCCACGAAGCGCACACGCGGGCTCTTCCGTGCCGCCCATTGCACCAGCGCGCCGACGAGGCGCAGGACCAGGAAGGCGAAGATGGTGGCGCCGACGAAGATCGAGGCGATGCGGCGGTCGCCGGAAAACAGGATGGCCAGCGCCGCCAGCAACAGCGCGATGCCGACGGCTGAGGCAATATAGACAGGGCGCGGAAAGCCTCGTCCTTCCAGCCCCATCTCGCGAAACAGCGCGGTGGCCGGCACGTCGCGGGCACGGCCGAGCGGCAGAAGCGCGAAGGCCAGCGTCACCAGCAGGCCGAACAGCGCCGCCATGCCGAGCGCGCCGGGATAGAAGCCGCCTTCCGCAGGCACCGGAATGACGGATTTGAGCGCGGCACTGGCGGCGAACGGCATCAGCGCGCCCAACACAAGGCCCAGTACAATGCCGAGAACGGCGATGATCAGGATCTGCACCAGATAGACGGCAAAGACGAAGCCGCCGGAAGCGCCCAGGCTCTTGAAGGTGGCAATGACGCCGCGCTTGCCGTCGAGATAGGCGCGCACCGCATTGGCGACGCCGACACCGCCGACCACCAGCGCCGTCAGCCCGACCAGCGTCAGGAATTGCGAGAAGCGTTCGATGTTGGAGGACAGCGCCGGGGCGGCATTGCTGCGCGTGCGGATCGACCAGCCGGCCTCGGGAAAGTCCTTGGCCGCCTGATCCTGGATGGCCTTGAGCCGCGCCTCGTCGGCATCGGCCGGCAGCCGGATCTTGTAGGCGTTTTCGACCAGGCTGCCCGGCTGGACCAGCCCGGTGGCCGCCAGCCCCTGGCTCGAGATCAGCAGCCGCGGCGCGAAGCCGAAGCCGTCGGACACGGCATCCGGTTCGGTGACCAGCCTGGCGCGCAGCTCGAAGGTGGCGGTGCCGAGCTTCAGCCGGTCGCCGAGCTTGAGATGCAGCCGTTCGAACAGCAGATCCGGTGCCGCGGCGCCGAAAACGCCGAACTCCTCGCCGAACAATTCCTGCTTCGACAGCGCCGGCTCGGTTTCCAGCGCGCCATAGAGCGGATAGGCATCGTCCACCGCCTTGGCCTCGACCAGCGCCTGGTCGGATCCGTCGGCGAGCCGCGCCATCGAGCGCATGCTGGTGGTGCGCGAAATCGCGCCCAGACCGTTGAGGAAGCCGCGTTCGGCCTCACTGGCGTCGCGCTGGTTGACCTGGAAGCGAAGGTCGCCGCCAAGCAGCGTCTGGCCCTGATTGGCGACGCCGGCGGTGATGGCGCGCGCAACCGAATTGACGCCGCCGATCGCCGCGACGCCAAGCGCGATGCAGGCAAGGAAGATCAGGAAGCCGGACAGGCCGCCGCGCATCTCGCGCAGCGAGAAGCGGACCGCAAGCTTCAACGTCTGCGCCGGCGGCATCAGGCGGTGACCTTGACGGGCGCCGGCGCCTCGATCCGGCCGGAGCGCATCGAAACCTGGCGCGAGCAGCGCGCCGCGAGTGCGGGGTCATGGGTGACCAGCACCAGCGTCATGCCGCGCTCGGCCGCCTTGGCGAACAGGAGGTCGGCGACCTGCCGCCCCGTTGCCTGGTCGAGATTGCCGGTCGGCTCGTCGGCGATCAGGATACGCGGCGACGGCGCCAGCGCCCGGGCGATCGCCACGCGCTGCTGTTCGCCGCCCGACAGTTCGCCGGGATAGTGGGTGACGCGGTCGCTCAGGCCGACGGCCGCCAGTTCGCGCGCCGCCACCGAAAACGGATCGGCATGGCCGGCCAGTTCCAGCGGCACCGCGACATTCTCCAGCGCCGTCATGTTGGGAATGAGGTGGAACGACTGGAACACGATGCCAATGTTTCGGCCACGAAACGAAGCAATCCGGTCCTCGCTTTTGCCGTTGAGCAGTTCGCCGGCGATTCGTACCGTACCCGAATCGACCCTTTCGAGGCCGGCCAGGACCATCAGCAAGGTCGACTTGCCGGAGCCCGATGGACCGACGATTCCGGTCGCCTCGCCGCGCGCCACCTCGAGGCTGACGCCTTTCAGCACATGGACCGACGACGCCCCTTCGCCAAGCGTCAGGGATACGTCTTTCAGCTCGATGACGGCTTCTGTCAAAATGAAAGCGTCCTATATGGGAGAATGAAGGCTCTGCTTGCCGCAGACCGTCGCCGGAAGAATTCCTTGGTCATATGGGGCCTGCCGCATGTCTTTCAAACGCAGTATTGCCGCAGGCTTCATCGTTTTCCTCGCCATTTGCGGCGCCATTTCGTCGGCGCGTGCCGAGCCGTTCAAGATCGTCGGCTTCGGTGACAGCCTGATGGCGGGCTTTGGCCTCGGACCGGACGAGGGCTTTACCGACAAACTGCAGGCAGCCCTTCGCGCCAAGGGCCATGATGTGACCGTCGCCAATGCCGGTGTCTCCGGCGACACGTCGAGCGGTGGCCTGGCGCGGCTCGACTGGTCGGTGCCGGACGGCACCCAGCTGGTCATCCTCGAGCTCGGCGCCAACGACATGCTGCGCGGTGTCCCGCCCGACATCACCAAAAAGAACCTGGACGAGATGCTGGGCAAGCTGAGGGAGCGCAAGATTGCCGTGCTCTTGGCCGGCATGCGCGCCGCGCCCAATCTCGGTGCCGACTATCAGAGCGCCTTCGACGCCATCTTTCCGCACCTCGCCGGGAAATATGATGTTTCGCTCTACCCGTTCTTTCTCGACGGCGTCGCCGACCAGCCTGGCCTGCAGCTCGAGGACGGCATGCATCCGAACGCCCGGGGCGTCGACAAGATGGTCGAACGCATCCTGCCCACCGTCGAAAAGGCCATCGCGGCGGTGCCGGGAGGTTGGTGAGGCCGACTGGACCTGTTTCCGTTGGGGAAGCTTTTTGACAAGGACTGTGACCAACAAACCTCTTGCTCCGTTTGACTATCGATGATTCGCTACGGGTGACAGTTCGATTCGAGGAAGGGAGGCTCTTCATGCCGCGTCTTTTCACCGCCCTCGAAATACCGCGTGACGCCGCTCTTTCGCTGTCCCTGCTGCGGGGCGGCCTGCCAGGCGCCCGCTGGATCGACGTCGAAAACTACCATCTGACGCTGCGCTTCATCGGCGATGTCCCGGGCCATGTCGCCGACGAGATCGCCAACGCGCTCGACCGCGTTCACCGTCCCTCCTTCCCGCTGACGCTGTCCGGTGTCGGTGCTTTCGGCCAGAAGAAACCGCACGCGGTGTGGGCCGGAGTTTCGGCTTCGCCCGATCTTGTGGCCCTTCAGGGCGAAATCGAGCGCATCTGTCAGCGGCTCGGCATCCCTGCCGACCCGCGCAAGTTCATGCCGCATGTAACCCTTGCCCGGCTGCGCAATTCGACTCCGCTGGACGTCGCCCAGTATCTGTCGGCGCGCGGCAATTTCTCGACGCTGCCGTTCCGCGTCGGCCGCTTCGTCTTGATGTCGTCGCGCGATTCGGTCGGCGGCGGGCCCTATATCGTCGAGGAAGCCTGGCCGCTGTCGGGCAGTGACGCCCGCGCTTCCAGCCGCATAGCCAGCGCCTCCGACGCATCGCGGATCATGCGGTAGACGGACGCGAACGCTTCCGCGTCGTCATAGTAGGGATCCGGCACGTCGCGCGCCGTTCCCTCGGCGAATTCCAGGAACAGATGGATGCGCTCGTGCGTGGCTGCCGGCGCCAGCGCTTTCAGGTCGCGGACATTCGACCGGTCCATGCCGAAAATCAGGTCGAAGCGATGAAAATCCTCCGATGTGACCTTGCGCGCCCGCTGTCCGGAAATGTCGATGCCGTGGCGCACCGCGACCGCGATCGAGCGTGGATCGGGGGCAGAGCCGACCTCCCAGCCGCTGGTGGCCGCTGAATCGAGCAGGATGTCCCGGCTCCATCCGCGCTCCGCCCAGACGGCGCGAAAGACGCCTTCGGCCAGCGGCGACCGGCAGATATTGCCGAGGCAGACAAACAGGATGGATTTTATGGGCTTTGCGCTCATCGATCCGGCGTTGTTTTGTGCGTGTCGTTATCCCAAAACCGCAACGCACTTTTGGGCGACATGCATTATGGTGAGGGTCATTTTCGGGAAATAGCACAGGAAATCGACATGGCGAGAGAGAAACTGGGCAGGGAAGCCGCTGAAGCCGCGCTGACCGGGCTCGACGGCTGGGCACTGGCAAAGGACGCCGGCTCCATCAGCCGCACCTTCACCTTCAAGAATTTCTCCGAGGCCTTTGCCTTCATGACCCGCGTCGCGCTTGCCGCGGAAAAGATGGACCACCATCCGGAGTGGTCGAACGTCTACAAGACGGTCGAGGTCACGCTCAACACCCATGATGTCGGCGGCCTGAGCGTGCTCGATATCGAGATGGCGAAGAAGATGAACCGCTATTTCGGCGGCTGAGTGCTTTCCGTGCGTGCTTGCAATTGAATGGCGGACCTCAAATCGGCGCCGGCACTTGCAGCAGGGTTCGGATTTCACCACATCTTCCCCGCGGGCATGCGCCAGGACGCGCACGGCCCCGCAAGGAGAGGTTGATGGCGCGAGAATCCGGTTTTGATTTCTTCGGCTTTGGCGACAAGCTCGGCAGCGAGAGCGAGGTGCGCGAGAAATTCTGGCGCACGGCGAAGAAGGCCGCACGGCAGATTCCGTTCATGGAAGAGGTCGTCGCCGCCTATTATTGCGCCCTGGACAAGAACACGCCGCTGCGCGCCAAGGGCATATTGCTGGCCGCGCTCGGCTATTTCGTCCTGCCGGTGGACGTCATTCCCGATTTCGTGCTCGGGCTTGGCTTCACCGACGACATCGCCGTGCTGACCGCCGCCATCACCGCCGTCAGCGCCCACATCACGCCGGCGCACCGGCAGGCCGCCAAGGAGGCCATCGCCGACAAGGGCTGAGCGTCTCCACGCCAGCCCGCGCCCTGGACATCGGCGTTCAGCGGCCGGGGAAAAAAGTCAAACTCTTGCCGCTTTCGTGGCCTCCAAGTCGCCGAAGGGACGCCGCGCCACCCGCTGACAGGGCGGCGGCGCGGGAATGGCGGCGGTTTCCTCGGGTGAGGGTCCTTTTCTCAAAGGAAGTTCACCGTTTGGTAACCCAGATTAAATCAAAATGAAGCGACGGGCAGGACGCCAAGCCGGCCTGCCGCCGCACCATTTGGAATACGGGAAAAACGATGCGCGGATTGATTGCTATAGTTTCGAGCCTGGTCCTGGTGGCCGCGGCGGCGCCGGCACTGGCGCAGTCGGCGACCAAGATCGGCCAGCACAATGCCTGGGGCACCTACAGCTACCAGGCATCGGGCGGCAAGGTCTGCTATGTCCTGACCGTGCCGACCGACAAGCAGCCGCCGACGCTCGACCATGGCGACATGTTCTTCTTCGTCAGCCAGCGGCCCGGCCAGCAGGTCTCCTACGAGCCGCAATTCATTGCCGGCTATAACTTCCAGGAAGGCTCCAAGGCCACCGTCACCATCGACAAGAAGTCCTTCTCGATGTTCACGCGCGGCAAGTCGGCCTGGGTCGAGAACGCCGCCGAGGAGCCGGTGCTGATCGCCGCGATGAAGACCGGCACCGACATGAAGGTGACGGCGAAGTCGGGCCGCGGCAACCCCACCTCCTATGTCTTCTCGCTGAAGGGCATTTCGGCGGCGCTGTCCTCGATCGCCAAGTGCAAATAGGCAAATCATCGTTTTGAGTGAGAGGCCGGGCGGCATGGCCCGGCCTTTTTGCTTTTGGGGTTGTCGGCAGAGGCAGCGAGGTCTGCTTTGCCGCACCCGGCATGACTCTGCCCTCAACCTGTGCTATGCGCCGCGCTTCATATCAGGCACGATGGATGAAATCGGCCGCAAACCGCTTATATCAGTGCAATCATGACCCTTTCATTCGATCTCACCACCGAGGGCGCCCGTGACGCATTGCGCGCCCGCGCAACACAGTCCGAGAAGCCGTCGCTGATCGGCCTGACGCGCGCCGAACTCGGCGAGGCTCTCGTCGCTTCGGGCATCGTGCCGGAGCGCCAGGCCAGGATGCGCGCCCAGCAGCTCTGGCACTGGATGTATGTGCGCGGCGTCTCCGACTTCGCCGGCATGTTCAACATCTCCAAGGATCTGCGCGCTGAGCTGGACAAGCATTTCACAGTCGCCAGGCCCGAAATCGTCGAGGAGCAGATCTCCTCCGACGGCACGCGAAAGTGGCTGTTCCGCTTCCCTCCGCGCGGCGCCGGCCGGCCGGTCGAGATCGAGACCGTCTATATTCCCGAGGAAGGCCGTGGCACGCTCTGCATCTCCTCGCAGGTCGGCTGCACGCTGACCTGCTCCTTCTGCCACACGGGCACGCAGAAGCTGGTGCGCAATCTGACGGCCGAGGAAATCCTCGCCCAGCTGCTCACCGCCCGCGATCGGCTCGGCGACTTCCCCGACCGCGACACGCCGGACGGCGCCATCGTGCCGGCCGAGGGCAGAAAAGTCTCCAACATCGTCATGATGGGCATGGGCGAGCCGCTCTACAATTTCGAGGCGGTGAAGAAGGCGCTGCTGATCGCCTCCGACGGCGACGGCCTGTCGCTTTCGAAGCGTCGCATCACCTTGTCGACCTCCGGCGTCGTGCCCGAGATTTTCCGCACCGGCGAGGAGATCGGCGTCATGCTGGCGATCTCGCTGCATGCCACCAATGACGATTTGCGCGACTTGCTTGTGCCGATCAACAAGAAGTATCCGCTCAAGGAACTGATCGCCGCCTGCCGCGCCTATCCCGGCCTGTCGAACGCCAAGCGCATCACCTTCGAATATGTGATGCTGAAGGACGTCAACGATTCCATCGAGGACGCCAAGGGGCTGATCAAGCTGCTCAAGGGCATTCCGGCCAAGATCAACCTGATTCCGTTCAACCCGTGGCCGGGCACCAACTACCAGTGCTCGGACTGGGAGACGATCGAGAAGTTTGCCGACTACATCAACAATGCCGGTTATGCCTCGCCGATCCGCACCCCGCGCGGCCGCGACATCCTGGCCGCCTGCGGCCAGCTCAAGTCGGACTCGGAGCGCATGCGCAAGGTCGACCGGCTGGCGCTGGAAGCCATGATGATCGCGGGGCACGGCGAGGCGTGAGCCGCCTCGTCGCCTGGCTGAAGCGCATCGCCATCATAGCAGTCGGTTATGTCGCCGCCGTGCTGACCTCGATCCTGGTACCCGTGCTGCTGATCGCTCTTCTGGAAGGAATCGAAGACGGGAACTGGTCCATCATTTTCGCATTCGACTGGCTGGGCTCGTTCCCGCTCGCCGTGTTGACCGTGATGGTCGGCGCGCTGTTGATCGTCGGCCCGGCAATCTTTGTCGCCGAACGGCTGTCGCTTCGAGGATGGTTCTACTTTGCGGTCACGGGTGCGATCACCTCCATCGCCTTTGGTGTTTCCATTCCGCGCTCGGCCGGGAGTTTTGTTTTCAATCCGGGCTATCTCGGTTTTCTGGCCACGGCTGGCATCGCTGCCGGTTCGGTCTACTGGCTTCTGGCCGGGCGTAAGTCCGGCCATCTCACACGCGGGGATTTGGGATGAGCCGTTTCGCCGCTTACCTCGTCCGTTTTGCCGTCATCCTGTTCGGCTATGCGGTCGCCTCGCTGGCGGCGAGCGCCTTCCTCAACATCCTGTTCCTGGCCTCGCTCGGCTACACGCCGGAGCACGCGCAACCGACGGCAACGGCTTCCCTTTATTTTTCAATTCCCTTCATCGCCCTGTTCGTCGCCTATTTCGCCTTCATGCCGGCGGCGATCGTCATCCTGCTTGCCGAGATCATCGGCCGGCGCGACTGGCTGTTCTATGCGCTGGCGGGCGCGGTGGTTGCGGGGGTTTTCCTCGGCCTTGTCGACCATGCCGATGACGCCACTTTCGCGGTCAGGGACACCAGCGCCATCATGGCGGTGATTGGCGGCGGCATGGTCGGCGGCATCTTCTACTGGCTCAGCGCCGGGCGCTGGGCTGGAAGCTGGTGGCAGGGTGGAACCGGCCATGATCCCGAAAGGCGGAAAACGGCTTTCGGGAAGGATCCCGGTCAAACGGGACGATAAAGCCTACTTCGCCTGCGCCGTCAGGATCTTGAGCGCGAAGGCGGAGAACACGCCGGCGAACAGATAGTCGACAACGCGTGTCACGCGCGGGCTGGCCTTCATCGCCGCCGAGAATCTTTCCGCCGCCAGCACCATCGGCACGGTTACCGGGATCGACAGCACGATGAACATCGAGCCGAGGAAAAACAGCTTTCCCGGCGCGTTCGGGTCATGCGCGGAGACGAACTGCGGCAGGAAGGTCATGAAGAACAGGATGATCTTCGGATTGAGCAGATTGACGCCAAGCCCCGCCGCCCAGCTCCGCAACAGCGAAATCCGGGGGCCTGTCTTCTTCTCCGGCGAAAAGGCCGAGCCCTTGGTGATCGCTTGCCAGGCCAGGAAGACCAGATAGCCGGCGCCAAAAATCTTCAGCACGAAGAAGGCCATCGGCGAGGCAACGATCAGCGCCGAGACGCCGACCACCACCAGCGTGGTGTGGATCAGCGTGCCGCACAGGGCGCCGGCCATCGAGGCAAAGCCGGTGGCGCGGCCCTGGCTCAGCGTGCGCGAGACGAACAAGGTCATGTCCGGCCCCGGCGTGATCGCCAGGATCACGGTGGCGATGGCGAACTGGATCAGCGTGGTGGCGTCGGGAATGAAGGACATGGGGGGCCCCGAGAGATCGGACATGCTGCCTTTAGAGGATAGGGCCTGTGGTTGCCAGCGGCTGGGTGATTGAAACGCTGATCCAGCACCCCTGAATCGTCTGTCCGTCGCCGCCTCGCCACGATCCGCGGCGTTCGTCTCTTGCGGTGACCGGAAACGGCGTGATACCTCGCCCGCCGAGAACTCCTGTCGCGGAACCGCCAAATGTCAAAAGCAAAAGACGTCAAGAAAGTCGTGCTCGCCTATTCCGGCGGCCTCGACACCTCCATCATCCTGAAATGGCTGCAGACCGAACTCGGCGCCGAGGTGGTGACCTTCACCGCCGATCTTGGCCAGGGTGGCGAACTCGAGCCGGCGCGCCGCAAGGCGGAGATGATGGGCATCAAGGACATCCGCGTCGTCGACGTGCGCGAGGAATTCGTGTCCGACTTCGTCTTCCCGATGTTCCGCGCCAATGCCGTCTATGAAGGGACCTATTTGCTCGGCACCTCGATCGCGCGGCCGCTGATCTCCAAGCACCTGGTCGAGATTGCCAGGGAAACCGGCGCCGACGCGATCGCCCATGGCGCCACCGGTAAGGGCAACGACCAGGTTCGTTTCGAGCTTTCCGCCTATGCGCTGAACCCCGACATCAAGGTCATCGCGCCGTGGCGCGACTGGTCGTTCAAGTCGCGCACCGACCTGATCAACTTCGCCGAGCAGCACCAGATCCCGGTGCCGAAGGACAAGAAGGGCGACGCGCCGTTCTCGGTCGACGCCAACCTGCTGCATTCGTCCTCCGAGGGCAAAGTGCTGGAGGATCCGTGGAGCGAGCCGCCGGAGTTCGTCCACCAGCGCACCGTTTCGCCAATGGACGCGCCGGACAAAGTCACCGAGATCGAGATCGAGTTCCTCAAGGGTGATCCGATCGCGCTCGACGGCAAGAAGCTGTCGCCGGCAACCATGCTGGCGGCACTCAACGATCTCGGCCGCGACAATGGCATCGGCCGGCTCGACCTCGTCGAGAACCGTTTCGTCGGCATGAAATCGCGGGGCGTCTACGAGACACCCGGCGGCACCATCCTGATCGCGGCCCACCGCGCCATCGAATCGATCACGCTCGATCGTGGGGCCGCCCATCTCAAGGACGAGTTCATGCCGCGCTATGCCGAGCTGATCTACAACGGCTTCTGGTTCGCGCCCGAGCGCCTGATGCTGCAGGCGATGATCGACAAGAGCCAGGAAGACGTCGAAGGCACGGTGCGCCTCAAGCTCTACAAGGGCAACGTCATGGTTACCGGCCGCAAGTCGAAGAAGACGCTCTATTCCGATGCGCTGGTCACCTTCGAGGACGACCGTGGCGCCTACGACCAGAAGGACGCCGCCGGCTTCATCCGCCTCAACGCGCTGCGGCTGAGGACGCTTGCCGCGCGCAATCGCAAGGGCTGATACCCGGGGGCTGGAGCGGGCCTGGGGTGCGCTCCACCGCTCGCATGAGAGCTGAAACGGCCAAGAAACCCGACGGAGACGCCGGGTTTTATTTGGCACTCCTAATATAATGGAAATCAAAGTCCCCTCGAAGAGTTTCCCGTTTGACCTTTTGACAGCATTATTTTAGTTGTCCTACGGGATCGAGGGGTTTTGACAGTGAAAAATGGTATTTCTATTCTGCTTGGCGTGGCCGTCGTTTTGACGGTGTGCCCGCCCTCGCAGGCAAGCGCGAAACGCGAACCGAAGGTGAATCTGGACGGCTGCGTTGCCGCTGTCCAAGCATGGGGCCTCACGCTCAAACACGACATCGCCTCCTTCATGGGTGTCTCGCAGGAACGCATGCCGGCCCTGTTCTGCCAGCGCCTTGGCGAAGGGCTGCGCAGCGGGCGGATCAGCTACTCCGACATAAACAACCTGCAGCTCGACCAGCCGACCGAAATCTGGATGGTTATCAAGGGCAAGTCAAAGGCGGCTACGGCTACGCAAGCCCCGGCGCCGCGTACGTCCAAGTTCCGTAACTGCAGCGGTATTGACGGCAGCTTCCAGGTTCCCGCTTCCCAGAAATGCCCGTTGAGCGGCTACGCGCATTATTGAGGGTGATGTGATGAGATCGAACCTGGTCGCTCCAAGTGATCGGGTTTTGACCCTGCTCCATAAACAAAAAGCCCGGCACATAGCCGGGCTTGTTGTCGAATAGGGATTTCTATCAGTCGGCATCGATCGCCGTGGCGATGCGGGCGATGGCCTGCTGATAGACGCTCGCGGAGTTCCAGCCGGCAATTGCGCCCATATTCGCCTGCGCGCTCGCGCCAGCCCGCCAACCATGACCCTTGAGGAAGTTGGCGGTGGAGGCCAACGCCGTGTTCCTGTCGCGCAGGTTTCCGTTGCCGACCGCATACTTCAAGACATTTCCGGGGAGGAACTGCGTGTGGCCAATCTCGCCATGCATGGCGCCGACAGACGAGGCGGTCAATGCTCCGCGATCGACCAGCTTCAGGGCTGCAATGGCATGCGGGTAAAAGTAGTCCGGGCGGCGGCAATCATAGGCAAGCGTCAAAATGGCAGAAACCGTGTTCTGGTTGCCCATCGAGGCGCCGAAGCCGGTCTCCATACCCCAGATGGCGAGCAATACACCCGGCGACACGCCGTAGTTCCGTTCGATCTGGTTGAACAGCGCCGCGTTCGACTTCTTCAGCGAACGGCCCTTGGAAATGATCACGGCCCCGCCACGACGCTTCATGAAATCTTCCACCGAGCCGCTGAAAGCCTTGTGGATGGCGCGGTCGGCGGAGATCGTCCTTGTTGCGTAGGTGGCGCCAGCCAGTGCGGCCAGGCCCCTCGAGCCCACACCTTCGGCCTTGGCCTGCGCGGCGAAATCCTGCTTCCAGGCATCGAAGCCGGCGCCGGTCTTGCCACAGCTGCCCGCCGCCTGCGCGCCCGTCGCCAGCGCAAGCACCGCCACCACCGCGGCCACTAAAATCCTACCCTTGGCAAGAAATGCCATGTTGTTCTCCTGGTTGTCTGATTCACGTCCCAGCTGCGAATTTGCCAGCGAAACACGTCCTTGTCACTGTATGTGCTGCAATGCTGGCGAATGCCGGGGAATTTGCCTACGATCAAGTGATTATTGTGGCGGGGTCGAAATAGCCATGGAAGACGTTGATGTCGTGCTCATCGGCGCCGGCTCGGCGGGTCTTGCGGCGGCCAGGATCCTGCAGACGGCAGGCCTCTCCTTCAAGCTGCTCGAAGCGATGGACCGTATCGGCGGACGCGCATGGACCAGCGAACGGCATTTCGGCGTGCCCTTCGACATCGGCTGCGCCTGGTTGCATGCCGCCGATCGCAACCCCTATTTTCCCGAAGCGCAGGCTGCCGGCTGGGCCCTGCATCACCACGACATGAACGTCGACCATCTCTACTACCGCGAGCGCAGGGCAAGCGAAGCCGAAGAGGCCGAGATGAAGGCGGCCGACGCGCGGCTGTTCGAACTGCTGGCCAGACATGAAGTGAAGGAAGGTGACGACGACCGTCTTTCGGCGCTGCTCGCCAAGGGCCACGCGCCCCGCGCCGCGGCCACCTTCGCCGGGCCGATGGATTTCGGCGCCGACGAGGACGAGATTTCGATCCGCGACTTTCAGGCGGCCGCCGATCTCGATCCGAACTACTTCAGCAAGGAAGGTTTTGGCGCGCTGGTCGTGCGATTCGGCGCCGGCGTGCCGGTCGAACTGTCGACGCCGGTGCGCAAAATTCTCTGGGACGTTCCTGGGGTCGCCTGCGTCACGGATCGCGGCACCATCCGCGCCAAAGCGGCGATCGTCACCGCCTCGCCGGCGGTGCTCGCCTTCGAGGAGATCGCGTTCTCGCCGGTGTTGCCCGATACGCATTTCGCCGCGTTCTTCGATCTGCCGATGGGCATGCTGACCAAGCTGCCGGTCGAGATCATGGGCACCAGGCTTGGACTGCAGCCCTTTGACGACCTGCTGATCGAGCGGATGGCCAGGCATGACATCTATTTCCTGTGCTTCCCGTTCGACCTCGACCTGATGGTCGGTTTCGTCGGTGGCGACTTCGCCTGGGAGATGTCGGCGGCCGGTGAGGCAGCCGGCATCGACTTCGTCGTCGACCGGCTGTGCGGCATCTTCGGCAACGACACCCGCAGGCATGTCGGACGCGCCATGATGACCAATTGGGGCGGCGAGCGATTCGTGCGCGGCGCCTATGCGGCGGCCCGCCCCGGCCGTTCCCAGGCGCGCGCCGCGCTGATGCAGCCGGTGGCCGACAAGATCTTCTTCGCCGGCGAACACCTGGCCGGCCCTCTGATCCAGACCTGCGGCGGCGCACGGCTGTCGGGCGAAGCGGTGGCAAGACAGGTCGTCGCCCAGCTTGCGGCGAAATAGCGCCGATCGATGGGGAACGCCGGCCGGTGATCCGCGTTGGAGACGCGCCGCCCCGCACCATATGCTCGCCTTGAAGGTTTGAGATCCCGATGAAACTCTTCGACTGCCCGCATTGCGGCCATCGTCTATACTTCGAGAACGCCCAGTGCCTGAACTGCGGCAGCCTCGTGCTCTACCATCCGGAGCACGCACGCTTCGCGCTGTCGGGCGTCGACGGCATCTTCCAGTGCACCAACGCCGATGAATGCGCCTGCAACTGGATGGCCGAGCCGGGACAGGCCTTTTGCCGTGCATGCGTGCTGAACCAGCTGATCCCGGATCTCTCCGTCGACGGCAATCGCCGCCGCTGGATCCGCGTCGAGGCGGCGAAGAAGCGCGCCATCTATTCGCTGCTGGCCTTCGGGCTGCCGGTTGCGCCCAAGCAGAACCCTGCCGACGAGGTCGGCCTTGCCTTCGACTTCCTGGCCGATCCGATCGGCGGCGGTCCGGGCGGCGAGCGCATCCTGACCGGTCACGACAACGGCCTGATCACGCTCAATGTCGCCGAGGCCGATTCGGCCGAGCGTGAAAAACGGCGCGTCGAGATGGGCGAGAACTATCGCACCTTGCTCGGCCACTTTCGCCACGAGCTCGGCCATTATTACTGGGATCGCCTGATCCGCGACGTCCCGGAAAGGCTTGCCGCTTTCCGCGCTCTGTTCGGCGACGATCGCGCCGACTACGAACAGGCGCTGAAGACTTACTACGCCGATGGCGCGCCGCCCGACTGGCAACTGAGCCACATCTCACCCTATGCCACCTCCCATCCGTGGGAAGACTGGGCGGAGACCTGGGCCCACTATCTGCACATCACCGACACGCTGGAGATGGTCCGTGCGCTGAACTTTCCACTTGGCCGGCTGGAGACGGTGGAGGCGAACGACCTGCCACGGGGCGATACGGGTGGCGAACCGCGGGCGGCTCCATCGGAGCCCTCGGCCGTAGCCGAGCCGTTCGAAAAGATCCTCGCCCGCTGGCTGGTGCTGTCGGAAGCCTCCAACTCCATAAACCGCTGCATGGGCCTGCCCGACCTCTATCCCTTCATTATCTCCGACATCACGGCGCGAAAACTGGCCTTCGTTCACGAACTTCTGACCCGTCTGCCGAAAGAAACCGGAACAAATCGTGAGTTGGCTCAGGCATTTTAGCCGGAACGCATGCGCCACAGCCCCGTTTTCGCTGGCGAGGGACCACGAAAAACGGAGAGAAACCATGAAATCCATACTGTTTCCCGCAGTCGCCGGGATGCTCACCGTGATGTCGGGTGCCGCGTTTGCCGACACTGCCGTCTCCGCCGTCACCGACCTCAACGTGCGCGCCGGCCCCGGCCCGCAATATCCTGTCATTGGCGTGCTCGCCGCCGGCCAGTCAGCGACGCTCAATGGCTGCATCGAAAACAGCAAATGGTGCACCATCGCCGAAGCCGGCGGCCAGGGTTGGGTCTATTCCGACTATGTGACGGCCGATTTTGGCGGCAACCGCGTCGTGCTGACGCAACGGCCGCACGGTTCCAGCGTTACAGTCGTCTCACCGCCGGAAGACATAGGCGAGAACTCGAACGACTATACCGGAGCGATCGTCGCCGGCGAGCCGGTCGAGGACGTTTTCCCGCCACCGCCGGCCGAAGTCAGGACCTATGTCGACACGCATCGCCTCGACCCCGTCTATCTCGATGGTGAGGTCGTCACCGGTGCAACCTTGCCCGACACCGTCGAGCTGCGCGAAATTCCAGACTACAACTACCGCTATGTCTATGTGAACGGTCAACCGGCGCTGATCGATCCGCAGACACGGCGCATCATGTACGTGGTGCGCTGACTGCCCGAGCGGCTCAAGCGGCCGCCGCGACAGCGGCGGCCGCTTGCGACACGCGTGTCGATCGCGCGGCACCGCGTTTCGCCTGATGGCGCGGCCGCGGCGCAAGAATCCTTTGCAAAAGCGATTCCGATTTTCGGGGCCATCAGCTAGATCAACAGGTGATGGATTCGGCAAAGGAGCCAGCGTGACACCAGACCCTGTTGCCTTCGAACGCTACCGGCGTTCGCCGAACCACAAGACGACCTTGCCGCGCCTTTTGCTGGGAACAGCGATCGTCATCCTGTTCTGGGCCGCAACGACTGTAGCCGTGCTGTTTGCCGCCGCCTATGTCTTCTTCACCTGGCAGGCAGCGGCGCCACCATCCGGCATGCAGGGGTTCCTTGCCTCGCCCATGGGCATCCTCACCGCGCTCGCTTCTTTTACGGGCATCTGGATCGGCCTGTGGATTGCCATGCGCTGGGTTCACGGCGAGCCGCTGTCGGCCCTCTTCGGCGTCGGCGGTCGCGTTTCGCGGTCGGGCTTCCTCAAGGGGCTGGTGGCGGTGCTGATCACCTCGCTTGTGTCCGAAATCCTGCTCTACATGCTGCAGCCCGAGATCGCGCGCGGCACGATCAGCCTGTCGTCCTGGCTGCTGTTCCTGGTCCCGACCGTCGCGCTGACCTTGCTGCAGACGTCGTCGGAAGAAATGTTGTTTCGCGGCTACCTGCTGCGCGGCCTGGCCAATCGGTTCAAGAGCCCGGTCGTCTGGGCGCTGCTGCCAGGCCTGCTGTTCACCTCGCTGCATTGGAGCCCGAGCTCGACGGTCGCCATCAATGCCTGCGTCCTGGCCTCGATCGCCGCTTTCGCACTGCTGTTGACGCTCGTGGTCCATGCCACCGGCAATCTCGGCGCGGCCTTCGGCGCCCATCTCGGCAACAACCTGACCGGCTTTCTGCTGATCTCGCATCAGGAAAGCTACAATTCCTTCGCCTTGTTCAACGCCAGGCCGCTCGAGGGGCCGGGCTGGACGACGTCGGACGCGGTTCTGATCGCCTTTATCGGCATTGCCTGCAGCCTGCTGACGATTGCGTTGCTTCTGCATCCACGCTCGCCGCTCAGGGTCGCCGCCGAGCTTCCGGACCGGACGAGCGCGGCCTGAATGCGGCTCACAAAGCGACGCGGCTCGACGGTAGTGCCTCGCTTTGAAATTGGCGTAACCGCCTAATTTCTTGCCCGAGCTGCGCAAGCGCCTATATGTTTGATGGAAAACATAGGAAGCGTCATGATTGCCAAGTACACAACCGCCGAAGGTATGGCCCGAACTGTGGGTGTCGATCCGAACGCGTTCCGCGAAGCGTTGCGCACTGCGAAGCACCCTCGGAAACGCAACACCGATTGGGAAGTGAAGATCGACAGCCCGTCATATTCGGGGATGCGCACCGTGCTGGCGAGCCTCCTGCGGCGGAAGGCAGCCTGATCCCCACCGGACCTGAAGGCCCGAATTTCAAACCGAGACACTACCGGCTCGGCCCTTGTCTTGACTCTGCGGCCGATTTCCTGTCTACACGCCCCGAATTCCGCGACGAGTATCCCTCCGAGCAAGCCGACCAGGACGCCGAAACCTCTTCGAGGTGAAGTGCTTTAAATCGATCCTGGAGGCCAACACCCGGCAGCGCTGAGCGCCCCCGGGTGCTTTTTGGTTTTGGGCTTTGCTTGGATGATCGGCGCGAACGCATTACCTCTCGGATCGAACCCGAACCGAGATTGAAGGACGATCGATGTTTGAATCGCTGCAGGAGCGCACAAGAGGCGTGGAGGGCCATCGGCCCGACAGGGATCACTATGAATCCAAGGCGCCGTCGCGCGGCGGGTTGACCAATGTTTGAGTCCCTACAAGAGCGCCTTGGCTCCATTCTGAACGGCCTGACCGGCCGCGGCGCGCTGTCGGAGGCTGATGTCTCGGCGGCATTGCGCGAGGTGCGCCGTGCGCTGCTCGAAGCCGACGTGGCGCTGGAAGTGGTGCGCTCGTTCACCGACAAGGTGCGCGAGAAGGCCGTCGGCGCCGCCGTGGTCAAGTCGATCAAGCCCGGCCAGATGGTCGTCAAGATCGTCCATGACGAGCTGGTCGAGATGCTCGGCGCCGAGGGCGTCGCCGTGGACCTCAATGCGCCGGCTCCGGTCGTCATCATGATGGTCGGCCTGCAGGGCTCCGGCAAGACGACCACTTCGGCCAAGATCGCCAAGCGCCTTTCCGAGCGTCAGAACAAGAAGGTCCTGATGGCCTCGCTCGACACGCGGCGGCCGGCAGCGCAGGAGCAGCTCCGCCAGCTCGGCGAGCAGGTCAAGGTCGCGACGCTGCCGATCATCGACGGCCAGTCGCCGGTCGACATCGCGCGGCGCGCCGTGCAGGCGGCCAAGCTCGGTGGCCACGATGTGGTGATTCTCGACACCGCCGGCCGCACCCATATCGACGAGCCGCTGATGGTCGAGATGGCCGACATCAAGAAGATGTCGAGCCCACACGAAATCCTGCTGGTCGCCGACTCGCTGACCGGCCAGGACGCCGTCAACCTGGCGAAAAGCTTCGACGAACGCGTCGGCATCACCGGCCTCGTGCTGACCCGCATGGACGGCGACGGCCGCGGCGGCGCCGCGCTTTCCATGCGCGCCGTCACCGGCAAGCCGATCAAGCTGATCGGCACCGGCGAGAAGATGGACGGGCTGGAGGAATTCCATCCCAAGCGCATCGCCGACCGCATCCTCGGCATGGGCGACATCGTCAGCCTGGTCGAAAAGGCCGCCGAGAACATCGACGCCGAGCAGGCGGCGGCGATGGCCAGGAAGATGCAGTCGGGCAAGTTCGACCTCAACGACCTCGCCCAGCAGCTTCAGCAGATGTCGAAGATGGGTGGCATGGGCGGCATCATGGGCATGATGCCCGGCATGGGCAAGATGAAGGACCAGATGGCCGCCGCCGGTCTCGACGACAAGATGTTCGGCCGCCAACTCGCCATCATCTCGTCGATGACCAAGGCCGAGCGCGCCAATCCCGATATCCTCAAGCACTCGCGCAAGAAGCGCATCGCCGCCGGCTCCGGCACCGATGCGGCCGAGATCAACAAGCTGCTCAAGATGCATCGCGGCATGGCCGACATGATGAAGGCGATGGGCGGCAAGGGCAAAGGCGGCGGCCTCATGCGCGGCATGATGGGCGGCCTCGCCTCGAAAATGGGCCTCGGCGGCATGATGCCAGGCGGCGGCCCCGGGGGCATGATGGGCGGCGGCATGCCTGATCTGTCGAAGATGGACCCCAAGCAGCTCGAAGCCCTGCAGAAGCAGGCGCAGGCGGCCGGCCTCGGCGGCATGAAGGGCCTGCCCGGTGGTCTTCCCGGCGGCGGTGGCCTGCCCGGCCTGCCCGGCGGCATGAAGCTTCCCGGCCTGCCGGGTCTCGGCGGCGGCCTGCCCGGCCTTGGCAAGAAGAAGTGAGGACGCCATGAACGAAGAAAAAGACATGGCCGACGCACGCACCATCCTGGCCGACTATCGCGCCTCGATCGACAACATCGACGCGGCACTCATCCACATGCTGGCCGAGCGCTTCCGTTGCACCAAGGCGGTTGGCGTGCTGAAGGCGACGCACGGCTTGCCGCCGGCCGATCCGGCGCGCGAGCAGCAGCAGATCACCCGTCTTCGCCAACTGGCAAAGGATGCCCATCTCGACCCGGATTTCGCGGAAAAATTCCTCAACTTCGTCGTCCGCGAAGTGATCCGCCACCACGAACAGATCGCCGCTTCCAACGGCGTGACGAAAGTCGGCTGACCGGTGCATTTCGCCCAAAAGTGCTCAGCGGTTTTGGGATAACGACATGCACAAACAAAAAATTCAGCCACCAACCGATCAACGACATCAGAGCTTTTAGGAGAAAAGAAATGGCACTGAAGATCCGACTGGCCCGCGCGGGCTCGAAGAAGCGTCCCTACTACCACGTCGTCGTCGCCGACGCCCGTTCGCCCCGCGACGGCCGTTTCATCGAGTCGCTCGGCTCGTGGAACCCGCTGCTGCCCAAGGACGGCGAGCGCGTCAAGGTCGACGCCGACCGCGTCAAGCATTGGCTGTCGCACGGCGCCCAGCCGACCGACCGCGTGCTGCGCTTCCTCGACGAGGCCGGCATCGCCAAGCGCGATGCCCGCTCCAACCCGAAGAAGGCCGAGCCGGGCAAGAAGGCCCAGGAACGCGCCGCGCTTCTGAAGAAGGCGCAGGAAGACGCCGCTGCCGCCGTCGCGGCGGCTGCCGCCGCACCGGCCGAGGCCGAAGCCGCCACCGCCGAATAAATATTCTTCATCGCATCGACAAAACGGCGGGCCTGTGCCCGCCGTTTTGCTATTGTCCGGCAATGCCATGGCGGCATTCTGGCTGATGGAGCGGATGGGCGAACGGGCAGTCACGGAAGAAGTCCTGTCTGGTGGCGTTGCCGGAATGCTGTTGCGATGCCCTGACGCCACGACGGGCGTCGTTGTGTTGAGCGGATCCAGCGGCCGCGTCGACGTCGCCCGCGCCAGGCTGTTTGCCGGGGAAGTGGCATCCGCGCTGGCGCTCCAGTGGTTCGGCGGCGAAGGCCAGGTTCCCGGCATCTGCGAGATCCCCCTCGAGACATTTTTCGCCGCGACCGACCATCTTGTCGGGCTGGGCTGCAGGCGCATTGTCTATGTCGGAACGTCCAAAGGCGCCGAGGCATCCTTGCTTGCGGCCGCGCATGACCCGCGCATCGACGCCGTGATCGCGATCAGCCCGACATCGGTGGTTTGGGGAAACATCGGACCGGGCCGCGACGGCACTAGCTGGCCCGAGCGATCGTCGTGGACGCTGAAGCGTGTCCCGCTCCCATTTGTCCCAAGCAATCCCAATTGGAGCGCGGAGTACGTCGACGGTCTGGCGTCGTACCGGGGGCTTTTCCAGCGTGCCTTACAGACCTTCGGGGACGAGGCGAGCCAAGCCGCCATTCCCGTCGACGCAATCTCGGCAGAGATCGTGCTGGTTGCGGGCGGGGACGACGCGCTTTGGCCATCCCTCGATTTTGCCCGGTCGATTGTTGGCCGTCGAAGCCAAGCCGGAAAGACCACGCGCCTCGTTTCGAGCCCCGAAGCCGGTCACCGCATTCTCTTGCCGGGCGAAACGACGCCACGATCGGGATCGCACGCCCATGGCGGCAATGATCACGCCGATGCAAGTCTGGGCCGAGAAGCTTGGGGATATATCCGAGAGCTGCTGTAGCGGAGCCCAAGGCTGCCATCACCGGTGGACAATTTTGCTTCAAACGAAAACGGCGGGCCTGTGCCCGCCGTTTTCTATTTCCAGCCGATCAATAGCCGCTCGGGCAGCGGTCGACGTAGACCCGCCCATGGCGGTCGCGATACCGGCATTGGCCGCTTTCGCTGGCACGACCGATCAGGGCGCCTGCCACGGCACCAACCGCGCCGCCAACGACAGCGCCCTGGACAGGATCTCCGGCCACGGCTGCGCCGATCGCCGCGCCACCCAGTCCGCCCACAGCCGCGCCTTTTTCCGTTTGCGAGCACGCGCCCAGCGCCGTCGCCAACAGCAAAATGGTAATAATTTTCTTCATCTTCGTTCCTCTCACAGGGGATCGCCATCGCTCCGCCAAGTGCTTAACTCCCGGACGGCTAATTTGATCCCGAGGAGAATGAAGATCGTGACGCCGCTCGCTCGAGCGACAGAGTCCCGCGCGGATCATGCCTCGGTGGCGCGCTTCAGATTGGCGAGCCCGACCTCGAAATCCTTGCCGATCAGCGTGTCGAAATTCATGAACAGGCCCATCAGCTTGGCGATGAACGGCCGGCTGCCGCGCATCGCCCAGGTGACGGAGGTGCTGTCGCCAGACGGGGTCAAGGAGAAGTCGACGGTGTTGTTGGCCCTGAACGGTTTTTCGAAATCGAGCTTGAGCGACACCAGCGAGGACGGCACCGAATTGACGATCTCCATGCGTCCCTTGCCGGCCTGGCCGTTGCCTTCCCAGGCATAGGCGGCGCCCTTGCCGCTTTCGGCGCCGAAGAGCGTGCGCTTCATGTCCGGGTCGAGCTTTTCATAGGGCGACCATGTCGGCCAGCGTCTGAAATCATTGATCAGCGGGAAGATCGCGTCGGCGGACGCTTTGATGCTGACGGAACGGCTGACGATGAAGTCATCAGGCCGTGTGGCGGCATAGATGAGGACGACGGCGACGAGAACGATCAGGATGACAAGGATGGTGCTGAACATGTTTCTCTCCTTCGTGCTTTATCGGCTGAACGGGATCAGCGCGCGCAGCCTGGGGTCGCGCAGGAACAGGCCGCCCCACAGCATGACGCCGAGATAGACGCCGAACAGCGTGTGCGAGAACAGCGGATTGCCTACCCGCGCATTAGTGGCGATGGCGCCGCCCATATAGGCGGTGAGCAGGATGGCGCCGAGCACCGATGTGCGCGGCAAGGCGTAGAGCGCCGTCGAGATCAGGCCGATGATGCCGAGCATGCGCGCGACGTTCGCATCGGCCGGCCAGCCAAGCGGCACCATGGTCTGGGTGACGATGTCGAGCGGCGGCAACTTGATGGCGCCATCGAAGATCATGAACAGCACGATGATGCCGCTCAGCACGCGGCCGGTCCACAAGGCGCCCGACGAGACGGGCGCGGCTTCTGAAATGCTCATGGTGTTCCCTCCGGTTGCTTCCAGCCCTTTTCGCTGGGGTCGAACCAAGGACGTGACATGAGGAGAGAATCCGACATGGTCCGGATTCTTTTTGGCGCCGGTGGCGCTATGGCACGGCGAGAGCCAAGCTCAGCCGCGAGCACCATGCCTTCGTCATCCTCGGGCTTGACCCGAGGATCCATGCCGCGACATCAGGCGAAGAATGCGGCGGCTCAGAACGAGGATTCTATCTGCCGCGACGGGTACCCGATTCTGGCCTGCCTTCGTCTACAACGAATGTCACGGCATGGATCCCAGGGTCTCCGCGACGTCGCTTCGCTCCTGCTTCGCCCTGGGATGACGACGTGAGAAGCGTTTCGGTTCTCCAAGGGTAGAACTACCTGTGTATCGAGCGCCTACGAAAAGTAGAACTTCTCGGCCGGGAGCATTTTCGGCGGCGTCTCGCCCAGCGCCTCGAACACCGAGATTTCACAGACGCGGCACAGGCCGTCGAGGGCGAGGTCGTTGGCCTCGGTGCCGAACGGATCCTCGAGCTCTTCCGAAAGCGCGTCGAGGCCGAAGAAGGTGTAGGCGATCAGCGCGGTGAACAACGGCGTTGCCCAGCCGGCACCGGAGACCAGCCCGAAGGGCAAGAGCAGGCAGAAGACATAGGCGGTGCGCTGCAGAAGCAAGGTGTAGGCGAACGGCAAGGGTGTTCCCATGATGCGCTCGCATCCGGCCTGCGCCGCGGCGATTTCCGACAGGCGCTCGTCGAGGATGCGGTAGCCGATCGTATCGATCGCGCCGGCCTTGCGCAGCGCCGCGATGCGGCGGCCCATGCCGCGCACCATCGCGTCCGGCGCGTTGGCCGCCCTGGCGGCGATCTCGGTTTCGTCGCCGATGAAAGCGCGCGCTTGCGGCGTGGCGTCGACCCGCCTGAGCAGGCCGCGCAGGAAGTGGCAAAAGGCGATGGCTTCCATCAGCAGGCCGCGCAGTTCCGCCCGGTCATCGACCAGCCCGGCGGAGGCGCGCGCCAGGTTGCGGATGTCGAAGACAAGCTGGCCCCACAGTTTGCGCGCCTCCCACCAGCGGTCATAGGCGGCGTTGTTGCGGAAGCCGAGATAGATCGACAGCGCCACCCCGAGCAGCGCGAAGGGCGCGGTGCCGGCATTGCCGAAGTCGAGCTTCAGCGCCCGCACCACCACCACCACGAGCGCGCCATAGGCAGCGAAACCAAAAATCTGCGGCAGGATGCGCGGCACCACCGAGCCGCGCATGATGAAGAACAGGTGCAGAAGGCGTGGGCGCGGGCGGACGATCATCAAAGGCCTTTCGCGGACCGGCGCTGGTCCTCAGCTGCTTTATTGTGCGACGCGACCGCTCGGCAAGCCCAGCCGCCAGCGACATCGCCATGTCGTCCGTGCGGTGCGCTGTCGCGGACTATCGGCATTCGTCGGGCGCGGATATTGAGGAACACGCGGGCAGCGAGCCCGTATCAGGCGAGAGACGACGAATGACCGGCGAGACCGATCTGAAGACGCTGTTGGCATCGATGACGCCGCAATTGCTCGCCGGCACCTATGTCTTCGTCGCGCTGCCGCCCGGCGTCCCTGTTGCCGAAAACCTCGAACCGGTGATGGTGTTTCGCGAGCGCGAGGGAACGACGCTGATCGTCACCGAGGGCGCGGCCAGCGCTGCGGGGCTGGCCGCTTCGTTCCGCTGCCGCATGATCACGCTGAACATCCACTCGTCGCTGGAAGCGGTCGGCTTCCTCGCCGCCATCACCACGCGGCTGGCCGCCGCCGGCATGGGCGTCAATCCGGTCTCGGCCTTCTACCACGACCACCTGTTCGTCCCCGCCGACCGGGCGGAAGAGGCGCTGGTCTTTTTGCGTGGACTGGCGGCGGAGAACGGAGGGGTTCAGTAAGCGGTCAGCGTCTGCGGACGTACAGAATATCCGGCAGGCCTTCCTCGTTGGTGGTGCCATCGCCGAACGCTTCCGCACGGAACCCATGCCGCTCATAAAAACGCCGGGCGCCGGTGTTGGCCTGGAAGCAATGGAGTTTCACGACCGGCAAGGCAGCGATCGCGTCGATCAGCAACCGGCTGCCTATGCCTCGCCCTGTCCAGGTCGGGTCGAGATAGAGTTGTTCCACCCAATCGCCGCTGACGGCGATGAAGCCGACAATCTCGCTACCGGCTTCGGCGACCGTCACCTGCTGCCGTGGCAGCACGATGTCACGGATGAAGAAAAGGTCTTCCTCCGGCGCATGCAGCACCGGCATCCAGTCGAAAGCGTTGAGCGACGCGCGCATCATGGTCGCGATGGCGGCGGCATCCGAACCGATGGCCGGGCGTAGCGCGACTTTGGCGGGATTGCTCATCGTCGTTCACACATCAGAGGCCCGTGCTGCCCCTCATCCGCCTGCCGGCACCTTCTCCCCGTATAGTGACGGGGAGAAGG